>CAYWNG010000016.1:0-24098 GCA_964458685.1 uncultured Pirellulaceae bacterium | reverse complement strand
AACGACGGCGGAGCGTCGTGGCAGTGCGCCATTGAAGGCGTTGAAACAATGAGGTGAAAGTCCTCATCAGGGTAACGTTACCGCCCTGTATCCGACAGTGGTAACTGCGTTTCTTGAGGAAATGTGGAGAGCAACCTGAGGAGAATCTCCAGTCCGTAGCGAAAGCGAACTCGATTCGGCCAAGCCTGTCGGGGAGATGCCTGCTAAAGTCGAACCCTTGTCGATGCGACGGCCAGTCCTCGATCCTTTGTAAAGATCAGCCCAGGGACTAGACACGACAACCAAGATGAGGTGCAGTAACGCGCAGATGCTCATGTTGGGAAATGGCGATGCGGTGGTTGGAGGCGGAATGGAAGGAAGTTTCAACGAGATAAGATGGGAGAGCTGACATCGGCCAGGATAGTACTTCGATCATGAATGCCAGCCGGAGATACTGGGATAACAACTCCAAACAACTAACTGCGACTCTCAGGGTCAGTTGTGTTAAGAAATACTGAAAGTCCAAATCGAAGAATCAACACCGATGCAGCAGTCAGAGCCGTCATAGTAGCTATGAAGTCAAGACAACATAACTTGATGGAGCCAAGGACGGTAGCAAGGTAGGATGCAAGATGACCAAACGATCCAAAGACTTAAAACAGTCGCAAGTCACAGTGCCTTTCGGGGCTACCCCGGCTACGGACCCACCGAGCATAGATCAGTGGGCATCGTCGATGGTTTGGACAGAAAGCATGTTGAAGACACTTCTGGAAAACAAAGTGAGAGGAGGCAAATGGCACACGCTGTACGATAAAGTCTTTAGTGAGCGCAACTTGAAATGGGCGGCTTCGAAAGTCATTAACAATGATGGAGCCGCTGGAGTTGATAGACAAACTGTGGACCAATTCAGTGACGAGTTTCTGGAGGAAATCACCAAAGTGCAACAGGAATTGAAAGCCGAAAGCTATCGGCCAAAGCCTGTACGCCGCGTGGAGATACCCAAACCAGGAACGAAGGAAACCCGCCCGTTGGGAATACCTTCAGTTCGTGATCGAGTGGTCCAGAAAGCGTTACTTGATGTCTTAGAACCGATATTTGATCACACATTTCATCCTCGTAGCTTTGGCTTTCGTCATGGCCGAGGCTGTCATGGAGCACTGCGGTGCGTTGAGCAACTACTAGAAGCAGGCAACTACTTCGTGGTAGACGCAGACTTGAAAGGATACTTCGACACGATCCCCAAAGACCGCCTGCTTGAACTAGTGAAGCAGAAAGTCTCAGATCGAGCAGTCCTCCGACTGATTAAGTTGTATCTAGATCAAGAAGTGATGTCGGAACTAAGTCGATGGACACCCGAAACGGGCGTTCCACAAGGCGCTGTTCTGTCACCGATGTTGTCCAATCTGTATCTTAATCCGCTAGATCATCATATGGCTCAGAAAGGCTATGAAATGATTCGCTACGCGGATGACTTTGTAATACTCTGCAAGACTCAAACCGAAGCTGAACAGGCTTTGGAAGTAATCAAGCAGTGGGTTACAGAAGCAGGTCTGACCTTACATCCGGACAAGACGCAGATTGTTGATAGTCGCGAGAAGAGCTTTGCGTTTCTGGGCTACACGTTCCGTGGCAAGTTCCGCTTTCCACGAGCCAAGAGTCACCAGAAATTCATGGATCGTGTTCGCGAGCTAACACCCCGCACATCGGGAGACGCGATGACGAAAATCGTCGAGTCCCTCAACAAGATGCTGCGTGGCTGGTTCAACTACTTTCGTCACTGCTTCTGGAACCTATTCGGGGACTTTGATGGTATGATCCGCAGAAGACTACGGGCCATGCTGGTCAAACGTCACCGCAAGAATCCGAAGCGGCTTTCGCGTACTAAACGTTGGCCCAACGCATACTTCTCCGAGATTGGGCTATACAGCCTGGTGCAGGCCCATGCTCGGTTCCTTCAAACAACTAACTATCAAGTGGAGAGCCGTATGCGGGAAAACCGCCCGTACGGTTCGGCGGGAGGGGGAGTCAGTAACTGACTCTCCCTACCTCGATCACTGGGGACAGCGTCGGCGGAGCGACGTGGCACACTGGAGTCAGCGTCGGCGGAGCGACGTGGCACACTGTCGTGGCACACTGTTTGAAAATTCTTGAAAAACTGATTGACATCGCTATTCGACTGGTGTACTATCTAACTAGAACACTAGAGCCCTGCACTAGCGCCCTTGGGGCAGAGAAGGCAAAAAGCAATGTTTTTCTCGATTGACCCGAACAACGGCGTGGCGATCTACGAACAGATCGTTCGCCAAGTCAAGTTTGCGATCGCTGAGCAAACGCTCAGGCCAGGTCAGTTGTTGCCGAGCGTTCGGACGCTCAGCCAGCAACTGGCCATTAATCCCAATACGATCAACCGCGCGTTTCAGCAGCTTCAGGTCGATGGCGTCCTGGAGTCGATTCGCGGAAAAGGATTGGCCGTATGCACCGAATCGCTCAAGAGTTGTGTCGACGCTCGCAAGAGTCTGATCACCGAGCGGTTCAAGTCGGTCATCAGCGAAGCTCTACACGCGGGACTCGAGCCCGACGAGCTAAAGCAAATCGTCGCTCAACAGATTGCCGAGCTGGTTGGTCGAATCGACACCATCTCCGGACAGCTCTCCTCCGAATCTCCTCTTCATCAATAGTGCCGAATCTCTAAGGCAAGGTGCGTCCATCATGACTTCCGTTATCTCTGTGAAGAATCTTGAAGTTCACTTCTCTGGTTGCGATGCGCTGCGAGGCATCGACTTAGAAGTCACCGCTGGCAAAGTCTTCGCGCTCTTGGGCGAAAACGGCGCAGGCAAGACAACGCTCATTCGAACACTCACCGGATTTCAACGTCCTTCGCGCGGCGAATGCAGTGTGTTGGGGTTGAATCCCGAGACTGACTCGCAGCAACTGCGGCGACGTATCGGCTATGTTTCCGATGCGCCAGCGCTTTACGACTGGATGCGAGTCGACGAGATCGGTTGGTTCGCGGCAGCGTTCTATGAAGCTGACTATCTAGAGCAGTATCGCGAACTGATCGAGCACTACGAAGTTCCCATCGATCGCAAGATCAAGCACTTGAGCAAAGGCCAAAAGGCTAAAGTCGCTCTGGCATTGGCAATAGCTCATGATCCTGAATTGTTGATTCTTGACGAGCCCACGTCGGGACTTGATCCTTTGGTGCGACGCGAGTTCCTGGAAAGCATGCTTGATCGCGTGGCCACAGGTCGAACGGTACTGCTTTCAAGTCATCAAATTGCTGAAGTCGAGCGAGTGGCCGACGAGATCGCCATTTTGCATCAAGGCAAGTTCCACGTCCAAGGTCCACTGCAAGAGTTGCGTGAATCGATTAGCGAAATCACGATCAGTTTGGAAGACCCGTTGTCGGCAATTCCCGCTATCGATCCGCCAGCAGAAGTTTTGTACGAAAGATCCGAAGGTCGACAGTGTCGCTTGATCGTCCGCGGCTTTACGCAAGCGATGCGCGAGAAATTCGAGAACTACTCGACCATTTCCAGCATCCGAGTGCACAACGCATCGCTCGACGAGATCTTCTTGGCGTGCACTCGTGGCGAAGCAGCGATGAAGAAGAAGGCGGCTAAGTCAAAGCAATCGTCTCGCTCGACAGATGTTGCTTAAGTTGGCCCACTGAACTGAACCTTCGGAAATCCCTTGGAAACAACGCAATCATGACTGCCATCAACACACTTCAACGACGATTGCTCTGGAAAGAACTACGACAGCTTTGGCCGCTGGGCGCATGCTCAATATTGATAGGCATCTTTTTCTTTGTGCTCTATCAATTCAGCTCTGCCGAACTCGATCGCCCGATAGTTCTTCGAATGCTGGTCGTTGGAGTGCCTGGGTTGTTTGCAGTCGGAGTCGGTGCGATGCTTGTTGGTCAAGAGAAAGACCAACGCACCATTCTGTGGCTCTCGTCGCTACCCATAGCGAGACGAGATCTCGTTCGCACCAAGTTGATCGCCAGTTTATTCAGCTTGATTGTCCTCTGGATAATCAGCTTGCTGTTGGCTTCGGTGTTCTCGGGGGGAGAACTCTGGAGCGCTGGCGATCGACTTGGCGAGTCAACGCTCGTCGATAACGTGGCTTTGGCGCTACATACTTTCTATCTCATGCTTGCTGGGCTAGCGCTTGCATGGCGGTTTCGATCAGCGTTTACCGCCTTGCTTTGGCTGGTTCCTTTCGCATTTGCACCCTTTGTTTTGGCCGCTGTACTTCAGCACTTTAGCGATCCGACTACTGCGGGACGAAGCGGTGCCATTAGTGCCACTATCGTGGTTGTTGCACAAGTGATCTGTATCGCCGTCGTAACTCCGTGGGGCTGGCGCAATGCGATGCGGGCTCTGGAGGCTTCGAATGATGGTCGAGGACGAGTAAGTACTGCCAAGCGACTTAAAGCACTGACGCTTCCCCACTCGCCGGCATCAGCGCTACTGTGGCAGTTTGCTAAACAGAACACGATCGCGCTTCGAGCCATCGTGGGCCTGTTTGCAGTAGCGGCTTTATTGGCATCGATGTCTGGAATCGATCCCCATAGACAAAGCTCAGATCAGATCTTCTTTGGTTCCGGATCAGCAGCACTCGCAGTGTTCTTAGTCGTGTTAGCGATCAGTTGGCTTGGCACACTTGCCTTCCAAAGCGACATGTTGCACCGCCGTATTCGCTTTTTGTCCGATCGCGGCGTTTCGCCAGTCAAGACATGGCTTAGTCGTCAAGCCATTCCAGTTTGCTTAGTTGGGATTGGGTTGATTGTAACTCTGTTTGCGGCAACACGAGGTCTATCAGCCTCCTTTGGTTCTAACCAAGGACTGACTGTGGAATTGTTTCGAGCGATCTTGGTTTCGACTCTGTTTGGCGCACTACCAATCTACACCGTCTCACAATGGGTTGGGCAGCTTTATCCTAGTCCGATTATCGCCACCATAACAGCGCCGGTGATCAGTTTTGGGCTTGCCGCATATCTGACTTTTGCTGCAAGCACGATCGGCACCTCGTTCGTAATCCTTGGTGTCGTTGCGGTTTTGCCATTGATCACAACCTTCGTGTTAACGCGTCGATGGATGGATTGCAGGTTCAGTATTGGCTATTGGCTTATTCACACTGCGACGCTGCTTTTGTTTTTACTGCTGCCTGCCTTGCCGCTGATTTATGCCGGTGCGACCAGACCATCGATCTCAGCAGCAACCAAGCAAGCGTTGGCAAAGGAACTGGAGACAGGCCGCGGTCCTTGGAATGTGGCTCCTCAATACATAACGCTACAGCTTCCTGAGCCAAGAAATGACGATGAGCAATCATCGGCCTCTGCGGGCGCTGGTGGTATGTCCAGCGACGAAGATGCTCAAGCACTAGGTGCGAGCCTTGAAGGTACTTCTGAGCAAACTTTGGCGATACCTACAGTTGAGAGCGCTGACGATCCGCAGTCAGCGGCAATGATCGAGAGTGGCGTATCGATGGGCTCCAGTGGTAAATCTACAAAGTCGCTTAAGCTTGAGGATCTGACGATCGCACAAAGGAAAGCACTTGCTTACGAGCGCTTGGCTAGAAGCGTGAGCTCAAGCAGCGGTCCGCTGCAATCGGATGTGCGTGTTGCGAGTTACCTACGAATCGAACTTGAGCTCGCTCGCCTAAAGGCTAAAGCAACGCGAACCACCGCGGGCAACCAAGATGTATCGGACAGTGCCTCAAAGGTCGTGACTTCGGAACTTAGCTATGAAAGCAGCTATGCAAGCCTTCTGAACCTCGCCACAACAATCGCGGAGCGTTTGAGACAGAATCCACAGCTTTCATCTCAATCTCTCGCCGACTCTTTCGAGATCATGCTGTTGTGGGAGATGCAGGAGATCCAAGGCAAGGGACTGGTGGATGCGGCGACCTGGAATAGGACGTGTGCTCTGTTATCGAATCGAGCTTCTCGGGAAAAGTCGCGACGCTTTGCAATCGCCGCCGAGTGGAAGAGGTATCAAACGAGTAAGGTCAAGCAAGGAGAGTTGGTTTCGGCAGTGACGCCTTGGTCATCTACTGAGCTCAGCTTAGTCAGCTTGGTAACGCAGGACGGTCGCGTCGGTGTGTTTGTCGAGAAGTTATGGATGCTGTGCGACTCGACGAACGCGAGTACCGACGCGATTCGACAGGAGTTGGCTGATTTACAAAAAGTACCCGCAGCGTGGTACGGACTGGGGAACTTGGGGCAATATGCCAAGGCAGATCGACGTGAGATTTTCATGTTCGAAACTAGTGAAATTCGGCGCACTGGAATCGGTGTTCAATGGAACGCTGGCTGGGAAAAGCAAGCTCAGCAGTTGACTCCTGAGCCGACTTCGAAATAGATCCAAGCAACGTTCAACCTCAGGGCGATTCACAACTCTTCATTCATCAGGTGATTCAATGCTCAGCAGTAAGCCAAACAATCAGCGAAGTTGGATTCGAAAACCAGTAACTTGGTTAGCGATTACACTCACGGTGCTAGTCGGCTCGTTAGCTGGCGTCGTGGGCCGCGAGGTAATTGCTAAGAGCGAGTTGAATCAGCAGTTGAGCGAACTCAAATCCAAGGGAGTGCCCGTCGATAATTCAACCATGGAGTCGTATTTCGTCTCAACCACATCGACTGAGAATGCGGTCGAGTGGAGTGAGTTAAGTGGAGTCTTTGCAAGCTCGTGGACCGGTTCGCTGGGGGCAGATTTGCCGTACGTCGGAAACAAATCCACTCCAGTGAAGGCACTTCGCGGAGAAGAGTGGGCTGATGCTGTGAAGGCTGAGGAATTCCTCAAAGAGCTGACGCCCTGGATAGAAAGGCTACACCAGGTTGCCGAAAAAACAAAGCGTCCAGTTTGGCAACCTATTCACTTCAATGGGTGGTCAACTTTGCTCGGGCCCGTGCAAGAGTCGCGCTCGTTCGGTCGCGTCTTGTCGCTCGATTTTGACTATGCGCTCTACGCTAAAGATCGACAGCGAGCCGTTCGAGATCTGAAAACGCTTCATGCAACGGCTGCAGCCTACCATTGGGATGCCTTCGTTATTAGCGAATTAATTTATGAAGCTCATGTGCACATGCTTTACCAAGCGATCTTTCGCAGCATGCGCTCATCGATCTGGAATGCTGAAGACTTGCAGGAGTTGAAGTCGCTCGTTGGAGAAAGACAAGACTTCGAAGGGCGTTGGACCAGTCTTCAGCAAAATGAAATGGCCATGTCGCTGGCGGGGTTGGATTCGGACGATGTTGCTCTAACTGGGATGCCAGAGCCAATGTGGTGGTTTGCTAAACTCCCGTCTTCGAAGCTTCGCTTCGTGAACGAGTCGTTGGAATATCGAGACGTTGGAAGTGGAGGCCTTTTGGGTATCGCCACGGCCAAACAGCCTGAAGAGATGAGCAAGTACGGGATGCTATCTCAAGTGCTCTCATCATCGCGCGCCGCCCTAGCCAGAGCGATGTTGAATCTCGAAGAGTCAAGACGGCTTGCTCATACCGCAATCGCGATTAAGCAGTACAAGCTGTCGCATGGCAGTTTTCCTCAATCGCTTGAGCTTCTACAGAAAGAGGCACAATTGGGGCTTGCCGCTTCCTGCATCAAGGGCGTTGATCAATCGCCGTTCGGTTACCGACAAGAAGGTGACACAGCATGGGTTTGGAACACTCGCACGGCTGGAAGTGAATTCACTCCCATATCTAAGGAACTTCCCGAGCATGATCCGAACACCGGCGAAGCGCGGGGAACCTATGGATTAGTCGTCATCATCAATTGATGTAGTCTCAAAGGTCTGCTTCTGCGAGTGAATCGTTCTGGAAGTTCGTAAAGTCTTGGAGAGGTGCGATGATCAAGTATTCCGCTATCCTAATAGTTTTCACTGCGATGCTTCATCCATATTGCAGTGCAGATGATCAACCTGAAATACGAACTCGAATTGTGAGAATCGTAGACGCCGATGGCAAGCCGATCTCCAATGCCTTTGTGGATGCAACTCACTTCAACAAAAAGTACTGGTGGCCGACGACACAGGTCGCTCGAATTCCTCTACGCTCCGACTCGCAAGGGATGCTTTCGATTCGCTATCCTAAGGATTCGCTAAGCATTCAAAGAATTCCGGTGGAGTCGATCAAGATAACGGTAACACACGCTGACTATTGTGATGCTGACTTTAATGTTCCAGTCAGTGACGATGATCTAGAGCCGTACGACATTCAGCTAACGCCAGGCATCGAAGTCAAGCTGGAGGCTGTTGATGCCAAGGGCAAGCCGGTGACCAAGCCGTTTGCCGTCTTGGATTCACGCCCCGTTAGTCTGCCGCGCTGGAATCATCCAACCCCTAGCCAAGCGAAATGTCGGAGCATGAAGACAGGGTTTCGTCAATTCATGCTGGTGCAACCCGGTGAGAATGGAAAGCATCTTTTTAGCGATCTCTTTTCCCATACATTCGACTCCGATTCGGAGCCAGTTGTTGAGCTCGAAAAAGTCCAGCTCTTGCCCGGAGTTTCTGTCCGTGGGAAGTTGTCCGACAAAGTACCTCGGCCAGTAGTCAACGGAAGAGTCTGCGCGGCCTACACACCAGTTGAAGTCACAAGTGGTGGGAAGACACCACCGCTTGTCTACTTCAGCACCGCTAACCTGAAGTCAGACGGAACATTCGAGTTTGTGTCGATGCCGCAAACTGGAACAGTTCAATTGATCGCGTTCTGCCAAGGATGGGCTGGCTTACATAACGCACGAACTCCATTCATTATTGGACAGACCTTCGAGGTTTTTGATGAGGCGTTGGAGGTTGAGTTAGAGATGGAAAGGACTTTTGATGCAAAAATGCGAGTGGTCGACCGTGCTGGAAAACCCGTCCAAGGCGTTACGGTTCAGAGTTACCCGAATCAAAATTTCAAATCGGCTGGCTCGTCTATGCTCGGTCAGCGGAATGATTCCATAGATGTGCTCTTGATACAGATGGATAACAATGCTGGAAAGTTAGTTGATTTTGACCCCTCAGAGTTTCGAGCCGTTTCGGACAAGGAGGGTCGGCTAGTGATCAAGAATATTCCTCGAAATCGATTGGCGATGCGATTGTCAGCATGGGGCGATGAGATCAAGACGGGTAATGTCATTGAAGGGAAGCTACCTGACGAAGGCGAAGATCAAGTTGAATTCGATGTCGTCGTTGAACGTTTAGCGAACTAGACATAATCAACTACCACGCGCGAGGTCTTAGGGTCGACTGGCAAAATGCCGTGAGACCCTAAGTACCTTGTGTTTTTGATCTGGGCTGCAACTCTTGCTGTCTTGGTGCGTTAAACTAGGGAACCGTTTTTTCAAAAATGTTCTCCCGAGTTGGACCATCATGCGCGTTTTGTTTTTAAGCCTGTTAGCGACTCTTGGGTTCGCAGCACAATCCACCGCTCAAGTCCCTTCGTTTCAAATGCAAGAGATCGATCGCGGACTGAAGATCGGCTACGCGGTGATCGTCGAGGATCTAGACGGCGATAAACATCCCGACATAATTGTCGTCGATCAATTGCAGATAGCCTTCTATCAGAATCCGGGCTCGCGAGAGGGCGTTTGGAAAAAGCACGTCATCTTGGATGGTCAAACCATTGCCGACAACGTGTGTATCACGGCGCTAAACATCGTGGGTGATGAGCTTCCCGAACTGGTGATCGGAGCAGGCTGGAAACCCTTCGATACGCTCAACGCCGGTCAGTTGGTGTGGCTGGAGCGAACGGGAGCGACGACTGAGCCCTGGAAAATTCATCAACTGCCTTGCGACGAACCGACCGTGCATCGCGTTCGTTCCATCGATATCAACGGTGATGGACGAAAGGAGATCGTCCACGTTCCTTTGATGGGGCGTGGAGCTACTAAGCAAGCCAATTGGACCGATGGTCGGCCTCTTGCCGTCGTCGCCTTGGAAGTGCCTCAAAGCGATCCACGTCAGAAAGAGAATTGGAAGCCGGTCGTGCTCAATCAAGAGCTGCATGTGGCTCACAATTTTTGCGTAGCCACCTCGCCTTATGCATCTAGTGATGCGATTCGCGGATCGACTCGCGGATCTTCCATCCTGACTGCGAGCTATGCCGGAGTGAGTTTGCTTGCACCATCAGTCGATGGCAAGCCATGGAAAAGTGTGTTGCTTCATCCAGCCAATCAAGCCAATCCAAGTTCCAATCGTGGAGCTAGCGAAATCAAGCAGTCCAGCGACGGTCGCGGCTTGATCGGAACTATCGAACCCTGGCATGGAAACCAAGTCGTTGTCTACACGCCTGAATTCAATGCTGGCGATGCAATTTCTGTGGAACGACATGTGCTTGATGAGCAGCTTCGTTGGGGCCACGCCGTGAACTTCGCTGACTTGAACTCAGACGGATTGGACGAATTGATTATCGGAGTCCGCGACGATCCCAACCCGTCGCTCGGCGACAACTTTACTGAGCGTCGTGGCGTGCGCATCTATCAAAGTCGCGAAAAATCCGGCAAGCAGTGGGATCGCACCATACTAGACGACGGCGGAGTCGCCGTTGAAGATTTGACAACAGCCGATCTCGACAGCGATGGTCGCACCGACATCATCGCCGTCGGCCGACAAACTGGGAATGCAAGAATCTATTGGAATCGTTAACAAGCGTGTCAATCGCTCCTAAAGGTTCAAAACACTAGGGGCGGCTAAGTGTTCTCGATTAAGGTCAGTATCTTCGATCTGTCTCGGTGTAGTTTCGACATACTTTTTGTGTGAGAACTAGCCAGTCCACGCCCACATTACGCGATTGTGATCCATGGGGAGACAGTTTGTCGTTAAACTGGTCCGTCGAGGTCTGGCGCTGAATGACTCCAGTTGCTAAGTAGAGCATCTCATCGTTGCAAGAGGAA
Source organism: uncultured Pirellulaceae bacterium (assembly GCA_964458685.1). Taxonomy (GTDB): domain Bacteria; phylum Planctomycetota; class Planctomycetia; order Pirellulales; family Pirellulaceae; genus Aureliella. Next base: position 13,239 of record CAYWNG010000016.1, on the reverse strand, counting down.
GGACTTTTAGGATGTGGCGGGTTAGGCAGGTTCTCGTATTGAGCGTCCTTTTCAACTTCATTGGATGTGGTCGCGAGAACGCCACCCGTCGGCATGAACTTCTAATGTTTGCGATTGATTATCACAGCTTGAGCCAAGCTAATCAGGGTGATGTGGCTTGGTCCGATTTTGATTCACTGCGGAAGAACTATCCAAATTTGTCCAGTCGAATTGATCACGATGAGGTGTGTGTAGTCTGGAATGCGGTGTTGAGTGCCGATTCCGAAGATGTCATGGCCTACGAAAAGTCAGTCCCAACAGCCGGCGGCTTGGTGGCGCTATGCAATGCAGAGGTCCGGCAAGTTACCGCTGCGGATTTCAAGAAGCTGAAGTTGGCTAGGACGAACACCATCCCCTTTCAACCAGCCGAGAAGGTCGAGCTGACGGGCCACAATCCCGACGACAACACTACCTATGTTCGCGTGATGAATATTCGTGGGCTACGTATGGATCTTCCCGAGGAGCTGGCGTGGTCCGACACTCTCTTAGGTTACGCTGATGCGAATGCCGACTTTATTGTTCAGGCTAAATCCTTACCAAAGAAGAGTTTGCGCGAAGCCTTTCGATTTGCTCAAGACTTCATGCGCTCGCGGCAAGCCAACGCAGCCAAGCTTAGTGAGGTCTCGCACGCATCGTTACAAGGGAAACTGATCGAATTCGATTCCACCGGATTACATCAAGAATTGTTGGTGCTTTCCGACGCCGCAACCATGAAGTCGGTGATGATCTATGTAGTTTCTAGATCCGGCAGTCAAGCTTCCAAGAGGACTCGAGCCTTACTGCGGACCGTCGACTGGCAACCCGAATATCTTCCCGATTTCAAAGTGGACTCTGCCGCACAGAAGGAGCTGCAGAGAGTGATCGAAGCCTCCATGAACGATGGCCTTCGCAACGCCTGCGTAGTCTTGGAGTACCCCATCATGAAATTATCTATCGAAACCAAGATCCCTGGGGAGTTCACCTTGATGACCTTTGGCAAGGCTCGCATAGCCTTGAGCCCCGCGACCGCTTTCGATGTAAACCGCCATGAATTGGTTCTGACGACAGGTATCGATGGTCAGGAAGGTTTTGCCGTGCGGCGACAACCTTAAGATAATTTTGGCGGTAAAGGTAGCGAGTCCTAAATCTGGCTCTCGCCTAGCCGAGGAATAATGGCGCTAGCGATAGTCTGGGTACGATCGATGTGTACTGCACCGCTAGCAAGTAACTGGCTTTTATGGGACGAGCGCCCAAGTACTTGCACTTTAGCGAAGATCGCTCCCTATTTCGAAGATCAAGATTCCATGTTGCGCCACCTGTGCACAGGTTGCAAGTGAAGTTCCATCTTTTGAAAAGACTAACGATTGAAGGTAATGAACGCTCTCACAGTCGATCTCGGCTAGCTTTTCCTCGGACTCGATGTCCCAGATCAAGACCTTCCCTCGCGTTCCTGCGGCAATCCATCGACCATTGGGATGGATCGCAAGAGAAAACACCGATTCGCCACGTCCAAGTTTGATCGTCTTCTCGTCCGAACGAGTCTTCAGATTCCATAGATTCAACGAGGAGTTTCCATCGCTAACCAGCCAATCACCATCTGGACTAAACTTCGCCAGCTTGCCCGATCGCCTTTTCAATTCCATTCGTTCGACAATGCTCGAGTCCCTCAATGAGAACTTGAGAATCATCGTTCCATCGGTAGCCATAGCTTCAGTACCGGTTTGCGGAAGCCAAACATCTTTGATCTCTTTTTTGAGTTCAGACAAAGAACGAGTCGTATTCTTGCGCTCGTCGATTGGCTGCCACGATAGGTATCCGTCTCTGCTACCGAACATCGCAAAACCATATTTCTTGCTTACTTGAAGATGAGTAATCTCATTGCGATGGTGGAGCAAATCAAGCGGATTCGTAAATTCACCACTCTCGGAGATTGAGTAGATTCGACTTATCCCCGAATTGCCTCCCAGAATCAGCGCTTTACGATCTTGCGTGAACGCTACTTGGCCGATGGAACCCATGTCATGAAGCTTATCAACATGGCTGATCAACTGTCCCGATTCAATATCTAGGAGTTCAGCCGCACGATCCATCTTCCCTGCGGCTAACCATTTTCCATCATCGCTGAAAGCAAGCGAATGGTAGGCCCACATCTTGTTTTCAAGATGCCGTTTCTTCTGAATGGCGATCCGATTTTGAAAGGCGGGTAGGTCGGGTTTCTTTCGAGGCTCATTCGAAATTTTAGGATTCGCGGGAGCGACTTGATTGTTTTTTGATTTCTCGCCGGACACCAAGTCTTTATCTGGCTTAATTCTTTCAGTTGTCGATCTCTCCGACTGTCGATCAGGGACTATGGTGGTCATGGGCGGTGAAGCAATGGCTGAATCGAACGAAGCGGAATCAGGAATCTGATCCTTGCCCTTATCTTTGGAGAGTGAATCTAGCGAATCTATCTTCGGTGCTTGATCGCCAGCCAAGCCTTCGCTGCGGGAGTCTGTCTTGATCTCTTCAACATTGGGAAAGAAGCTTAAAAGATCAGCCTTTGAAGCTTGGCGGTGGTGAGCCGTTTCATCCGACGAAACGGTTCCGACCATAATGTCTCCGTACAGCAAGGCTCCTCGCAAGCCAACACCAAGTGAACTTCCTGACTTAAGCTTGTCCTTCACTGTGGCTTCTGCAAGACTCCATGCAATCTTCGCCAAGTACTCTTTGGCTTCTGATTCGTAATCACGATAGCCTGGGACGTGTACGATGAACAAACAGCGATCCTCATGAAGTTCGCAATAGGTTAAGAATTCACCTTGAGACGTTGAAAGAAGTCGCTTCTTTCCTTCGGTGAATGCTGCTTTGCTAACTTGCTGCAAACTTTCTGCGTACTCTTGCGCAAGAGCTTCAGCTTCAGGCGAGTTCCCACGTCCTATAGGATTGCCACCGTGCGTCGCAACCTGCATCTCTGCCGATCTCAAACGTTCTGACGGTGAGTCGTAGGTCGTGTCTAATTTGGAAATTGCATTGCCGTTTTCTACATCGCCCAACGAATCGGCTTTCACTAGGATGAACGTAAACCAAGCTGCGATTCCCAGTGACATCAAGAGAACTGGATAACCGACAGCTAGGGCCGTCAAAGCCTGCCACTGCCCTGAAACATAAGGCTTACCGCGTCGTACAGCAGCCAATCCCAAGTGCCCAAACAAAATGGCAATTAGCGATAAAGGGATAGATAGGATAAAAATGCAGACAGACAAGAAAGCAAGGATCGAAAAGACCAAACCTGCGACGGCTGCTGAGGAGACTATCGGGATCGGCCGTGCTAAGGGTGAGTTGCCAATCGCAGCCAACCCCATGGTCGAACCACATCGCTGGCACTGTACGTATTCTCTGGCTGAAGAAATTGGGAACAGAGAAATGAAAAAAAGTTGGAACCAGCGTCGTTCGACAATGCGAATGCATAACTGGATTGATCGGCATTTATCACAAGGTGCTTGTCCTTGAAGAACAACTTTTCGCTTGTTGCTCCAGCCTGTGATCAAGAACATTCAGCGCCTTTCATCATCCAGTCTTTTATGATGAGCAGTTTTTCTGTCGATGATGAGCTCGATCGAGTTACCCGCCTAAAGCAAGCAAGTTTAGCATCTGTCTTCGCCGCTCTCAATCACTGTGGACGGGGCGGGTTTGGATGCGACCAATTCGGGAATAGTGCGGCAAGTCTTCAATCGCGGATGCGATGGCAGTTTACAGCCTGGGATGAAATCCCACGAAGCAACGAACGAAGGATCGATAGTCGCGGAGCGACGGCATTTACCAAAGCCCCGATTGCGACGAAGTCTTGTCATCAATGGCTTGAGATTGATTTTTGTTGCAATTAGCCTGGATATTTAGTTCAATATTCAAGGCGAAGCTAGGTGGCTAGTAGTCGTTTGGGGCTCGAATTTGATTGAGATGCTGATTTCAGTAGGGATTGATCGGCGAAGCCCTGTTCGTTTACCCAGACCAGCCCACCGGGCACGATGTCTGGACTATGAATGCGAAAGAATCCCGTTGGAAACGGGAGCGACTGTTGATTGTCGCACCTGTCTCCGACGGGATTTCTTTCACTCGGATGGGCGAGAGTCCGTTCGATAGGCTGAGACTTAGACAACCAAGTAACTCAAAGTCCGTTCGTCATCATTACTGCGCTGGGACTAATACCGTGATAATTGATGCGAGAAATCGCCTAATTCTGATGGTCGTGCTTGCGAGTATTGTCTTCGGCAACCCTTCGCTGCATGGGTTTCAACTTCAGCTTCTTGAGTTCCGTAAGGGCGAATTGCTAGGAGTCGAACAGCTAGAGGATCAGCGCCTAGCGATTATTGCTCAAGGTGTGCAAAATCGCGTTTACATCACGACCGCCGCTCTAAGCCCTGATAGCTCGGAAATCGAGGTCCCAAACGGTCCTAGACTCTACGTCGATCGTCCCGTAATGAGCGTGTCTACCGCAACATTCATATCCAACTTGTATCTTGGATTGATTCTGCACAATGGAAATGCTGAGAGAATGGTTGGGCAACTTGAAGACAGCTTGGAGTTCCGCCTATTCAAGTGCCAGCAGACTCATTGGGAGAAAATTCTGAGTTGTGACCTATCGGCGGACACGGACGGTGACGTCGGTGCTCCTGCCGATTTATCACTGGATGGCCTGAGTGATGCACTACGATTTACGATCGTGCGACATAATCGGAAGTCAATGTCCGTTAGTCGCTTTGAGCTACGCGAAGCAGCACCATTGCCTCAATTGAGCATGATTTCGAAATCCATTCACAGCGGAAGTCTACTATCCGTTAAGACTGCTGGCGATAGCTTGGCTTTTTGCTCGGTCAGTGATATTGAAGGCAAGTCCATGGCAAGTATCTACATGTCGTTTGGAAACGCGAGCTTCACGGCCTCGGAAGTTCTTACGCATCTTACAGGACGATGCTTTGCCACAACTATGACATCCGGTGAAGCGGTTTTTGCGTTTGTAGACAAGTCGGAATCCAATGTCGAGATTTTCTACTTCCCGAATCCCGCATCGGCGATCGAGAGATCACGGAAGGTGATCCGAATTGACTCTGAATTACTCGACGTCGCCCTTCGCACTGGCAAGGCGGCTTTACTACTCAAGGAACGGAGTGTTTTGCGAGTCAGGAAAGTCGACTTGAAAACGCTAGAGCTACAGGATGAAGATGTTCGCGAGATTGAAGTAGGAACACAAAAACCTATCTTCTCCAAATTTGACAGTAGCCTACTGCATCTACAGTGGCAGGATATGAAGCCCAGTCCCCAAGACAGCAATATGGTGATCGATTCGATTTTGCAGATTCCAAAGACTTGATTCGGAAAAACGGGGTCAAGCTCTTCTCGGCAATTCGGTTCAAATCGATAGCCAACTGCCTTGCACGTGCCGAGGGCAGGTGCGAGAATTCTCTTGGTTTCTCGTGAGGGGCGGGGATGGAATGTTGCAATATGATCGCTGCAAACTCTCCGAGGTCGCCGCGAAGAAGAATGAGGCCATCTGCTTGACTATGAAGACGAGATTCCGACCGAGTTTGCGACAATTGTTCTTGCTAACCACTTTCGTAGCGATTTTCTTTTGTGGCTACGGTCTTGGAATTAGACACGAACGTGCCAGATACCCTGATTCGTTCTCGCGTCTCAATAGCCTTATAAACACAACTCTCAAACCTGACACATGGCCTGCAAACCTGCCCTATCCTTCTTCTGATATTTCAATAATCTTGCCTACTACTGAGGACACCTCCGACACCCAAGGGATCCAATGGTCTAGATCAGCCTCTGAAACAACGCTCGATACGAAAGATCCCTTTGGTACGACCAGATGAAGATTCAGGAAAGGAAAGCAGTCCTTCAGCAAAGCAAGTCGCAATTTTGGCTCGAACAGTCGCGAGATTACCTGGCGTGCGGTGCCATGGGGCTAGGAGTCTCGTTTTCAATCGCGGATGCGATGGCATTTTGAAGCCTGGGATGAAATCCCATGAAACAACGAAGGAGTGATCGGTAGTCGCGAAGCGACGGCAGAAACGGCAAGGCACAATCACGGCAAACTCTCGTCACCAACGGCATGCAATTGAATCTTGTTGCAATTAGCCTTGATATACAGTTCAATATGCAGGTCTAATCTAACCTACAGCCCACCGGGCGCAATGCGCACGATGGGCTTGTCTGTGAATGCGAAAGACTCCCGTTGGAAACGGGAGCGACTCTTGATTGACGCACCTGTATCCGACGGGATTTCCTTCACTTGGATGAGCGAGAGCTCAGTTCGATACGCTGAGAAGATGAGAAGATGACGGCGGAGCCGTGAAGACAGTGCGTTCCCAGGCAGAGCCTGGGAACGAGAAAAACCTACAGAGCCGCTTGAAGAGCTTTGCGGACGATGGGGTTGGGTTTGACGCTGCCGGGCCGCTTGCCGTCGGCAATGTCGAAGGGCGTCCAGCCGCTGGAGTCTTTGTGATTCCAGACTTCAGATTTCAACCCGTGGCGATGTAAGTAGTCGATCACTGCGGGGAAGGCTCGAAAGGCTGCGCCGTGCATGGCGGTGTCGCCCTTCTTGGTGACGGTGTCTAGGCTAGCGCCTTGCTGAATGAGAAAGTCGAGCGATTCAAGGACTTCAGTTTCTGTGCCAGCCTCTTCGTCGACGGCAACGACGCCCACTCCAGCAGCAGCCAATAGCGGTGTGACTCCATCCGCATTGGTGGCATGGATGTTAGCTCCTAGTTCGACAAGAAGTTTCATAAGCTGTAGGTCGGCGGTCTTGGCTGCGTAGAGAATCGGCTTTGCCAGATCTGAGTTCAACTTAGCTTTGCCGCGACTTCTTCCACTGCTAATTGGTAGATTCACATCTGCACCCGCGGCAACCAGTCGCTTGACGAATTCAAGGCTACTGACACTGCCCGAGCCACGAACCGGTGGCTCGTTGTCCTCGCCGCGATCGGGCTTACGGACCCAACTGATGATATGCAATGGCGCGAAGCCACTTCGCTGGTCGTTGGGGTTAGCTCCACGTTCTACGAGTTGCAAAGCAAGTTCAAAATGCCCATTCTCAACAGCCAGTATCAGTGCAGATGTGTTGGGCGCTAGAGGATGACGCCCCGCAGATTTTTTCACAGTCATCACTTGATTAACATCGGCTCCCGCATCAAGCATCGCGTCGACCACCTTCAAATGGCCTTGGCGGATCGCGAAAAAGAATGCACTGAATCCCGATGGCAACGCTTGCTGGAAGTCGGCTCCTTTTTCGATCAACAGCTTCAAAGCATCAACATTACCAGCAGCCGCCGCCCACATGATCGCTGTTTGCCCACTTCGATCTGAGGCAGACAAAGAGGCATCGGCTTTTAGCAATTGCTGGATGACTGCTACACTGCCTTGTCGAGCGGCGATCATGAGCGGTGTTTCGCCGCTTGGTCCTGCCAAGTTCACATCGACCTTAGCTCGCAGCAGACTTTCGACCGCAGGGCTATCGCCAGAACGACAGGCAATCAAAAGCGGCGTGACTCCATACCTGGTCTTGGCATTCCCATCGGTGCCTGTGCGAAGTAGTAGCTCGACGGAATCTCTCTGGCCATGGAAAACAGCCCAGTGAAGAGCCGACATGCCGTCTGGCTGTAGTTGACTGACATCGTTGATCGATTCTTCCTCCAGCTTTGCAACTGCTAGCTGAAGTTCGAGCCATTGCTTTTGCTCTGCGATGTCTGATATCCGCTTTGCACTCGAAGCAGAGGAAACAGTTGAAGTAGAGGACTCCGACTGCGCAGTCCCCTGTGCCTCGGCTCTCACGACGAACAAACAAACGATGATCGCCGTAAAGACGCTCAAAAGCACTGGCCTGAAGTGTCGCGGCTTACAAGCTAACTGGATCAAACAAGTCATCGATACGTCCAGTGCTGTCAGCAAATTTCTCAAGTGGTACGCCAACGCTATTGAGCAACGTCAAGTGAAGATTGGATAGAGGTGTCTCCTCCTTGAACCGCACGTGCTTACCGCCGCGGTGTTTACCGGCAGCTCCACCAGCGACCAGAATCGGCAAATCGCTGTGGTCGTGGCGATCGGGATCACCCATTCCACTGCCATAAAGGAACAACGAATGGTCCAGCAAGCTACCAGAGCCTTCCGGAATTGCAGCCATCTTCGTCAAGAATTCTGCGAATAGAGCAACGTGATGTTGGTTGATCTTGGCAACCATTTCGAGCTTTTGAGCGTTGCCGCCATGGTGAGTGATCGGATGGTGCGGATCGGGCACGCCAATTTCTGGATAGGTCCGATTGCTGGTCTCGCGAGCTAACTGGAACGTCGAAACTCGCGTGATATCGCCTTGAAACGCTAAGAGTTGCAAGTCAAACATCAATCGGGCATGGTCGCCGTAAATCGCTGGAACTCCTCGGGGACGATCCAAGTCGGGAAGCGGATGGTCTTGAACACTTTTCTCAGCAATCTGAATCCGACGTTCGACATCGCGAACGCTTTCAAGGTACTGGTCGATCTTGTTGCGATCCGAGCTTCCTACGCGATTCTTCAGCCGCACGATCTCTTCGTTGACTCCATCGAGCAAGCTGGCTTGTTGACGCAATGCTTCGCGTCGTTGCTGGCTTGTCCCGCCATCGCCGAACAACATTTCGAACACGAGACGTGGATGAGCTTCCGAAGGCAACGGAGTCGTTGGAGAGGACCAAGACAAGTTATTCTGATAGACACACGCGTAGCCGTTATCGCACTGCCCAACGAGACTCATCAGGTCCATCGACAATTCAAGCGATGGTAGTGGAGTGCTTGTGCCGATCTGCTTGGCGGCAATCTGATCGACAGTTGTGCCAAGATAATAGTCCGAGCTCTCCGTCAACTTGGCTCGAGCCGCGCTGAGGAAGGCTGAGTTGCTGGTTGCGTGTGAACCGGGATAAGCGTTCTTCAAATCGAAGCCAGTAAAGACGGTCAGTTGGTCAGTTAGCTTTTGCAGTGGAGCCAAACTGCTTGGTAGGTTCTCCAGAGAATCTCCCGCAGGCGTCCAGTGTTTTGGATAATAACCCATCGGAACGTAGACATAGCCGATTCGTCGTAGCTTCGTTGGATTCAGCGGCGTGGCTGCCGAAGCTGTGAGAGCTGGGATCATTGCATCCAGCAGTGGCAGTGACAACGCTAGTCCTGCCCCACGAAGTACCGTACGTCGATCGATGGCTTTCTTAGTAACGATCATGGTTTGATCCTAGTTTGAAAAATCGGGCTACTTACAATCGACTGAATCAAAGACGAAAAACGATAATCATCCTCGGCGGCCTGTCGAACGATGCGTCGAACGTATGGTCCATCTTGAGGTTCAAGTCCACGTCCGATCGCAAACGTTACCAGTTTCTCTGTCATCGTACCTACAAATACCTCCGGACGCTCTAGCAGATTTTGCTCAATCTCTTCGACCGTCGAAGCTAATCTGCCATCGGGCAGTTTTCCGGATGGATCGATCGGCTGGTCTTGCTCAAAGCTTCGCCAACGGCCCAGAGCGTCATAATTTTCCAGAGCGAATCCAACCGGATCGATCAAATTATGACAAGACGCGCAGGCTGGATTTTCGCGATGAGCTGCGAGACGTTGCCGCGTCGTGAGTGGGCGAGAATCTTCAGGCTCTTTCAATGCGGGCACATTAGGCGGAGGCGGTGGAGGCGGGGTTCCAACGATATTCTTCAGTAGCCAGTTGCCGCGGATCGTTGGCGAAGTGCGAGTTGCGTACGAGGTAATCGACAAGATGCTCGCGTGACGCAAGATTCCGCCGCGATGACTCGTCGGCGGAAGCTCGACTCGCCGCATGTGACTGCCCAAGACTCCGGAGATTTCATAATGCGCGGCAAGGCGTTGATTGAGATAAGTGTGATTCGATTTTAAGAGTCCCAACACGGAAAGATCCTCTCGAATGATCTCTCGCATCAAGCACTCGGTTTCCTGTCGCATCGCTTGACGCAGGTTGTCATCAAAGTCGGTGTAAAGTCTAAGGTCAGGGCTCAGGCTATCCAGGTTGCGAAGATACAACCATTGATTGGCGAAGTTGCTGACAAGCGATTCGGATCGAGGGTCGCGCAACATCCGCTGCACTTCGGACTTCAAGATGTTGGGTTGGCTGAGTTGCTTGGACTCGGCCAGTTTCAAGAGTGCATCGTCCGGCAGGCTGCTCCACAGAAAGAATGAAAGTCGCGAGGCAAGATCGATATCGTTAACTTGGACGATGCGTCGCTGAATCGAGTCTTCGCTTGCTGAAGTTTGAGATTTTCCACCAGCTTCAAATCCCTCGACTCGCAGTAGAAAATTTGGATTCACGAGGATGGATGCAATCGCTAGCTCCATGCCTGCCGCAAAGCCATTATGACTGGCCGATTCGTAGTATCGTGTAAAGGATCGAACATCCTCGGAATCCAAGGGACGACGGTAAGCTAATCGAGCCAGTCTTGTCAGAACTTCTCGAGCTACCTGGTCTCGCTGATCAGCATTAGGATTGAGCGGTAAGTCGCCAAACAACTTGCGAGTCACCGATGTCTCTGGAATCAAATCGGTGGACGAGTCCAGCGGACCGATGATGGTCACTTCAAAGACAGCCGGATGAATTCGCGGGTGACGATGGTGGTTGTATGCGGCTTCGAAAGGTTGCTTACGATATTCGAGCAGTGATTCGGAGGTTTGTGGAAAGGTCACTCCGACGGTATGCGGCCCAGCACTGATCGTCAATCGAGTCTTGAGATGCGCGTCGACTAAAGTGTGATCTTGTGGGGACGCAGGTTTATCGATTTGAAAGCGATGCAACTGCTGCTTGTCGATCAAGATATCCAATTCAGCGGGTCGATTGAGTCCCTCGATCTTCTCATCGCGATCACGAGCCAAGCGAACTTGAAATTCGTACGTGCCATCTCGAAGGAAGTGATGTTGAAACAGCGTTCCGCCTCGGGTTCCTAGTGGCAAGCCTTCGACGTGTGTTTCTTGAGTTCGATTGGCAGGGACGCGAATCGTAACTCCTGTTGGACCGACTCCAGTGTTTCCCAATGCAGTGCGACTGATCTGTTGAGCCGCTGTGACGGCTCGGCCGATGAATGCGGGGCTCAACTCACTTACCGTGACATTGTCGAATCCGTGGCTCGATTCATCTTTGGGCAAAAGCGACGTTGCATCGATTTGCAATCCCAACAAATCGCGAATCGCATTCTGGTATTCGGTTCGAGTCAGCCGTCGCAGGCCAGAGCTGGCTGCAAATGGGAAGCGAGTAGCGCGCTGGTCGAGTAGCAACTCCAATTGTTGAGTGGCCTTGAGCACCAAGTCGGATTCAACGTTTTCGCTGGGCGGCGGCATCTGGCCCGCTCGCATTTTGCGTAACATCTGTTCCCAGGGGCCAACATCGAATTGCTCAGTTAGGATGGCGTCTTTTTCTAGGCTCAAACGCTCCGTCGAAAATTGTCCCTCGGGAGTTTTTCCCGAGTGGCAGTTCGAGCAGGATGTGCTGACAATTTTTTCAATTGCTCCTGTGTCGCTGGCAAGTAGACATTTCGGTGGAGTTGCCACTGCAAGAAACAGTAATGCAGCGCAGCTTGTCCAAGCACAATTAGCCCAACCATTAGCGCTGAAGCTAAGTGAACCAAATCGTCGAACTGAGTAGAGTATGGACCGTTGCACAGAGTAACTCGCCGAAGTCGAATTCACACACAAGAGCGAGTCGATAGTATACTCGATCAACGATGTCTCAGTGGCACAAGATTTTGGCAATTGGAACTCAGAAATTGGGCGAGGAAAAGCAAGTGATTCGAACTACGAACGGAATTGGTCTAGCAATTCTCTTTCTGCTGACATTGTGCCTCCATCAGCGAAGTGAGGGCGGCGACGCATCGCGACCTAATGTTGTAGTCATTCTGGTTGACGACATGGGATTTTCGGACGTCGGTTGTTATGGCTCGGAGATACCCACGCCAAACATTGATGCACTCGCCAGCGGCGGCGTTCGCTTCACGCAGTTCTACAACACGGCTCGATGCAGTACGACGCGAGCAGCTCTGCTAACAGGGCTTTATCCTCATCAAGCCGGGATGGGCTTTCTGGATGACAAGGTCCTTCCAAACTCTCGAGGCACCTTCGGAAGGCTCCATGAACGATCTGTGACGATCGCCGAAGTCTTGGGAACGGCGGGCTATCATACGTCGATCGTTGGCAAGTGGCATTTGGGCCAGCAAAATGGAACTCCGCCTTGGGAGCAAGGCTTTCAAAGGACGGCCAACACTGCCTTTGGCGAGCTGTATTTTCCAAAGGAGCAAGGCAAGCCTGGATCGAAGTTTGTCTACCTAGACGGACGCAAGGTCGCGGCCGATTCGCCCGAAGTTGGCAAAGGCGAGTGGTATTCAACCTTTATGTTTACGGAGTGGGCGACTAAGTTCGTTGACGATGCGAAGGCTCACGACAAACCGTTCTTCCTTTACGTGGCTCATGGCGCTCCACACTTTCCGCTCAAAGCTCCCGCAGGGACAATTGCCAAGTATCGCGGGCAGTACAAAGTTGGCTGGGATAAGCTTCGCGAAGCTAGGCATCGTAAGCAGATCGAGCTGGGCATTGTCGATTCCCGCTGGCCTATGTCGGAGCGACCCGCCGAAGTTCCCGCGTGGGATTCGTTAACGGCTCAGCAGCAGGATCGCTACGATCACATGATGGCGATCTATGCAGCGATGATCGACTGCATCGACCAAAGCGTCGGTCAATTGGTTCAACACTTGAAGCTGACCGAGCAACTGGACAACACTCTGATCCTCTTCATGAGCGACAACGGTGGCAATGCAGAAGGAGGCCCCAACGGTATCACTCAGGGCGAGCAGTTAGGCGGTCCCGACAGCAACGTATTCTTGGGAATGACCTGGGCAACGCTCAACAACACTCCGTTTCGTCGCTACAAGCACTTTACGCACGAAGGCGGTATCTCATCGCCACTAATCGCGCATTGGCCTGCTGGAATTCGTTCGGAGCGTCACTGTAAGATCGAACATCAACCAGCGCATTTGATCGACGTGATGCCCACGCTTTGCGACATTACCGGTGCCGTCTATCCCAGCGAATACAACGGACACAAGATTTTGTCGATGCAAGGCGTATCCTTGCTGTCGGCTCTTCAAGGAAAGGAAGTGCCACGAGTTCAGCCAATCTTCTGGATGCACGAAGGCAATCGCGCGGTTCGATCGGGAC
>CAYWNG010000015.1:0-24961 GCA_964458685.1 uncultured Pirellulaceae bacterium | reverse complement strand
GGCGGTGGCTAGATTCTGCCGAGTCCTGGGAACGTTGCTTCACAATGGTGTGCCGATCCTCAAGTCCTTGGACATTAGCAGTCGAGCTGCGGGGAACCGCATTTTGGCGATGTCGATCCAAAAAGCCAGTGAAAACATCACCGCCGGACAAAAGCTAGCTTCCCCATTGGCCGCTTCCGGGCATTTCCCCAGCCAAGTCGTGGAAATGATCTCGGTTGCCGAGGAATCCAACACCTTGGAAAAGGTGATGGTGCAAATATCGGATAGCCTGGAACGAACAACTTTTCGCCGTTTGGACATTTTGGTTCGCATGATCGAGCCTATAATGTTGCTAGTCATGGCGGCGATGGTTTTTTTCATCGTTTTGGCACTGATGGTACCGCTACTTAATAGCTCTGGAGCGGTTTAAGAGATGTACACAAGAGCTACCAACCGGCTCATCTGCCAACCTAGGCAAACTATAAAGTCCAGCAAAACAGGCGAACAAACCTCACGGAGACCTACCCAATGAAAACAATTTCACCGCGACGCAAGAGACGTAACTTTGTCAAATCAGCTTTCACGCTGATGGAAGTGATGCTTGTTCTCGTGATTATCGCTGCCATCGCCAGTCTGGTCATCACGAACTTGGGTGGCTTTCAGAAGAAGGCCGACGAGAAGGTTACTCGTTCCAAGATTAACGTACTCAAGAATGCCGTGGAAAGCTACAAGATGGAAATGCGAACTTTTCCACCCGATCTTGAGGCTCTTTACACCAAGCCCAGCAACGTAGCCAACGTCAACAACTGGTACCAAATTCTGAAGGAGCCACCAGGGACCGATCCTTGGGGTAACGCCTTCGAATACAGCGTCAATGGCGACTCCTTCGAAATTCGCAGTCTGGGCGCTGACGGCACACGCAGTGAAGACGACATTCTGTAGCAATGTAGTCGAACAGATAGAACCAAGTTTGTGACCCATGGTTGCAATCTGCTCAAGACCCGACACTGATGCCAGTAGCTTTTTAATAATCGCTGGTTGACGAGTCGGGTTTGTCGTATCTAAAGAAGATAGTCCGACATCCAGGGCCGCGGTACAAAACACCGTACCAAAGTGGCCCGCCATCAAGCTTCACCATGTTCCTTCGAACTCCAATCACCGAGAATCAAAGTCCGCTACCACGCGGTCGCGGATTTACGTTGATGGAGCTGCTTTTGGTGCTCACCATCATTGCGATCATTGGTTCGATTGCAGTTCCATCGCTAGACAAACTGATGGAACGGCAAAAACTGCGTGCATCGGGTGAAGAGATGCGATTGGCATGGGAAGGTGCGAGACTCAAAGCCATGCGCACCGGTCAAGCTCAGGTCTTCAGATGTGAAATCGAGTCGAATACCTACTCGATAGAGCCGCTGATGTTGCACGACGATGTGAACAACATCGGTGATGGTGCCACGATCATGAATGGCGGGACGGCTGTCGAGACAACCTCTTCAACCTTCGGCATGACAACAACGGCAGCGGATACAACCTCTACAGCCAGTCAGACGATCGACGAGTCACTGAAGTTCGCAAGCTGCATCGTCTCAAGCGATATGCGAGCCTACACGCTTGCTCAGTCGGGTGAGTCAGCCGTGGTGACAGCACAATCAATCAACCAGTCGGTTATCTTTTATCCCGATGGAACGACTAGCACTGCGGAAATCAAAGTGCGAAATGATCGAGGTGATACGGTGGGGGTGCAGATTCGCGGACTTACCGGACACACGCGATTGATTGCTTTTGCTCCAGGAGGCGAGGCCACACCATGATGCAACCCACCATGATGCACTTAGGTGCGAACGGGAAAACCACTTGCAGACGATTGGCGAAGCCTAGAGCAGAAGGTCGTCGCGGTATCTCGCTATTGGAAGTCGTCTTGGCACTGGCGATTCTTGCCGTGGCTTCGGCTTACTTGGCTCAGTCGATGCACATCGCGACCGAAAATGCGCTTCGAGCCGAATCGCAAACGCAAGCTGAAATGGTTGCGGAGAGCGTGATGAGCCAAGTGGTCGCAGGACTGTTGTCCACTCAAGGTGTAACTTGGACTCCGTACGCCAACCCCAATCCATTTGGTTCTGCGGCTGCCTTCAGCGATCCAGATTCACAATGGATGTACATGGTTACGACGATGCCTACAGAGGTTCAAGGCATGCTTTGCGTTCAAGTAGGCGTCAAAGAGGTCGTTACGGGACAACCTGATGATGGCCGAATTGAGTTCTACTTCAATCGTTGGATTATCGACCCAAGCTTGGGATTGGATACTCCACCTACCACGGACACGAGCAACTCAGGATCAGGAACGAACTCCACAGGCACTGGCTCTACGGGGACAAACTCTACGGGCTCGAGTAACTCCACGGGCTCGACTTCAGGCGGTAGATCGACCGGAGGCGTCCAATGAAGGAATCATCTAGACAGCTTCTCTGCAAAACGAAAATTCGTTCTGCATTCACGCTCATGGAGCTGATTCTATCGCTGGCCTTGATCGTCGTAGCGACAGCCTTAGTTGGATCGCTGATGGGAATCTACGCTCGTTCGTTTAGCACGCGTGGCGATTCAATCAAGCAAAAGCAACTTGCCAGAAGCCTGCTGACGATGATGGCTGATGATATTCGAGCCGTCGTTGTTGCTCAGCAATACGACGATTCTGTTCTACAGCAAATGCTAGGTGGCAGTTCAGGCTCAGCTAGCACTGGTACGGGTACCGGTACTGGTGGAGCGGGCGGTACAGGGTCAGGAACTGGTGGCACTGGTACGGGTGGCAGCGGCGCAGGAACAGGTGGCACTGGCGGAACGGGGACAGGTACAGGAGCCGGCGGAGGTTCATCGACCGGTACAGGTACAAGTGGTGGCACTGGACAGAGCTCTGGAACCGAAACAGACACTTCCACTGCGTCAACTGCACTGCCACCAGGAATCTACGGCACGCAGTATCAATTGATGGTCGATGTCAGTCGCATACCGCGCACCAGCGAATACAACCCAATCACTGGCTCGATCGGGACGCTCAGCGATATTCCCGGTGATGTGAAGTCGGTGACCTATCTACTTCAGGGCGGCGGGCCTTTGGGCGTTCAGGATTCGATGCTACAAGTCTCGACCGCAGGTGAAAATACGCTCATCTCCAATAGCGGATTGGTGCGACGGGCTCTTGATCGCAACGTACTGAAGTATGCCGAAGAGAATGCCACAATAACGTCGCTGAATTCTACTGGTGATCTTGTTGCTCCCGAAGTTGTTGCAATGGAATTCGCATTTTATGACGGAACTCAGTGGTTGTACGAGTGGGACTCGTCGCAGCAAGGCCTGCCGTGGTTGGTGCAGATCACCTTAGCGCTCCAATCACCTGAAGCAGCCGAAGCGAATCCGATTGTTGGCGGGATCACGCTGTCTACATTGACGATCAGTGACCAACAAGCCTATGGCATCCAAGTATTTCAAATGACTGTGGCAATTCCAGGTGCGAACTTACAAGCCGCAGGAACTTCTGCTCAATCCTCAGGCTCTGGCATGCAGGCGATGGGATTATGATGCGAAACCCAACACGACTTTCTAGGCGGATAAACTCGGGCAAACGAAAGCAGCCTGCCTTCTTGCTGTTGCTGGTGATGCTGGTGGTTGCCATCGCATCGCTGGCTACGCTGAATTTTTCGCGAAGTATGCTGTACACCAACGAGGCTACGAAGATCTCTGGTGGACGCATGCAGGCTCGCATGTGCGCCGAATCTGGTGCTCAAGCGATTCGTCTATTCTTGGCTTATCCGCCGCTAGAACGCGAAGGAATGGGCGGAGCTTGGTCCAATCCCAACTACTTTCAATCGCGCAATGTTCTTCCATCAGCGACACCCGAAGGACGAGGCAATTACTCGGTTGTTTCGCCGTCCTTAGATCAAGATGGAAGCTATAACGGAATTCGCTTTGGACTACAAAACGAATCGGGAAAGCTGAACCTAAATGCGTTGGTTCAACTGGATGAATTGGCTCAGTCAGGATCATTGGCTAGTTCTGCAGCTAGTGGATTAGCAGGCGGTGCTGGAACGGGGACCGGTTCGACTGGCGGCAATAATTCTGGTGGCAACACTGGCGGCAATACCGGCGGAGGCAACTCCGGTGGCAATAGCTCCGGCGGCAATAATTCAGGCGGCAACAGTCTGCTTAGCGGTGCTGCTTCGCAACTTGCCAGCCAAGCGACTTCGGCATTGGGATCGACCTTAGCTCGAGACATGTTGATGTCGCTGCCAGGCATGACAGTTGATGTTGCCGATTCCATCCTGGACTGGCTGGACAAAGACGATGAACCTCGCGAGTTCGGAGCCGAGGTTGATTACTACGCAACGCTTCAACCGCCCTACAAACCAAGCAATGGTCCCATCGAATCGATCGAACAGTTGCTGCTTGTTCGAGGCATGACTCCGCAGATTCTCTACGGTTATGACGAAAACCGAAATGGCTTAATCGATCCTAGTGAGCAACAAAGATTGTCCTTGGGGATTCAACCTGGGGCGATGATGGGGCAAGTCAATGCAAACGTTACCGAACCCAATTATGTTCCACCGGCCCCTCTAGGACTGGTCTCCTATTTGACGCTGCACTCACAAGAAAAGAACGTAGCCTTAGATGGAACGCCCCGAATCAACATCAACAACCCTGATCTGCAAACGCTGTATGAAGACTTAAAAGCGATTCTCAGCGAGGATCAAGCTAGTTTCATTATTGCCTTTCGCATTGGCGGCGTCGCTCAGCCTAATCCACTTGCCACACTTGCTTCCATGGCCGCGCAAGATGCCGCCGATGATGGAGGCGCGATGGGGACTCAGCTTCAAGCGCTCGGTGCACTATCTCAAGCGACTGGTGGGGCAGGGAATCAAGCTAACCGTGCAACACCTTGGACTGTAGCTGGTTTAGCCAACGTTGATCTGTCTCAAGGCGGTCAGGTGCAGTTCCAGCAAGTGTTGGATCTCTACGATGCTACTGTCAACATGGGCCAGGGACAGAATGCGAGGAGCTTCAAGTCACCGTTTACGTCTTTGCCTGGTGACATGGCGACGACTGTTCCTATTCTCTTGGATAAATTGACAACCACCGATGCCAAGTCTGTACCAGGTCGCATCAACATCATGGAGTGCCCACGGGAGATTCTTGCCGGTATTCCTGGGCTAACTGAGGAGATGGTTCAAGATATCTTGACTGCTAGGACAGATGGATCAGATAGCGACACACGTCGCTTCGAGGCTTGGCTGGCCATCGAGGGCTACGTCACGCTCGAACAGCTTCGCGGAATCACCCCTCTGGTATGTTGTGGTGGCGATGTTTTCAAGGCACAGATTATCGGCTACTTAGAAGGCGATGCGGCCTTTTCAAGAATTGAAGCGATCATTAGCGGTGCGGGCGATATTCCAACGATCCAGTTTTTCCGGCGGCTAGATCACTTAGGACGGGGATTCAGCATTCCAACGCTAGGACAACGCCCTGATGCGGTGATACTAAATTGAGTTTAGCCAACAATATTTGTCCCTAACAAATTACCTGAATTAGAATAGAGTTCTCCGTGGTCGGTTGGCGTTGCGTAGCAGATCCCGCGGTATCCCACCGGCAACAGTTTTCCTTTTAATAGTCACGAGACAGCAACCAGCGATGTCGAAATCACTGATCCTAGATTGGCAAAAAAGCTCCCTGATGCTTGCCCGAGCTCATGGACGTTCACCTAAAGCGGTGATCGATTCGATCGTCATCAAGCCTGTTGGCGGTACCGAAGTCGATAGTCAAACTGCGGCTGAAGCGCTTCGTTCGGCAGCGCAAGAGCTTACCGCTAAAGGCGAGGTCACGGTTCTACTGGCCCGTGAGTTAGTTGAATTGCGAACGGTGCAGTTTCCAAAGATCGATCCTGATGACTTGCCCGATGTCATCCGCTTTCAAGCTCAACGTCAATTCGCGAACATGACGGAAGCGTGGACGCTGGATTACGTCGTGCTGCCTCCTTCGGCGAGCAGTGAGATGCAGACTGCGCTA
Source organism: uncultured Pirellulaceae bacterium (assembly GCA_964458685.1). GTDB lineage: Bacteria > Planctomycetota > Planctomycetia > Pirellulales > Pirellulaceae > Aureliella. The sequence goes on along the minus strand of CAYWNG010000015.1, from coordinate 18,931 downwards.
GTTGCCGCAGTATCGCCAACTCAACTGGCTGAAATCGAATCAGCCTGCACTTCGGCTGGTTTGCAAGCGTCACGAATCGCCCTGCGACCGCTTCAAATGGCGCAGATGGCTGTGGATGGTGGATTGATATCAAGCTCCGGTCAATCGATGATTGTCTGTGTTTCCGATGAGGTCACAGACATTCTCGTTCTTCGCGATGGCAAGGTGGTTCAAGTTCGAGCCACGAAATTGCCTTCCGAGCCCGATCAGGTTCCCTCGGCGTTGCAAGGCGAAATTCGTCGCAGTCTGCTAGCCGTTAGCAGTGAGATGGATGGCAAGCCGATTGATTCAGTGCTGTTCATTGCCACAACTGAGCGCGCGGCAGCTCTATCCAATGTCGTTCAGCAAACGTTGCCCGCCAAAGTGGTCAACTTTCATCCGGAGACTCTGTTACCGGATCAGAACGGTGCGCTGGCTGAAGTCGCTGCATGTCGTCTGGTTGCGATGGCTGGCTCGCTGACGTTGCCGACCACCGACAAGTCCTCGATTATCGACTTCAAGAATCCCAAGAAACGACCACCAAAGAAGCGTGACTCGCGAAAGTATCTTCTCTACAGTGGTGCTGCCGCGGCGTTAGTGATTGCTGCCGTTGGTTGGTACTACACGACCACCAGCCGACTAGATGCTGAATATGCGATGCTTCAGGGGGAGGTGAAGGCGTTGAAGGATTCTGGTGACGCGGCCAAGAAACGCTTGGCAGAACTTGCGTCGATCGAGAGGTTCGCTCAGGATGCTCCGAATTGGTTGGACGAATTGGTCTACATCTCGGAGAAGCTTCCAAGCTCAGACAAGATGATGATTGAAAGCCCCAGCTTCTCACTCAAGAACGGCGTGGGCGAGGTCGCCTTTATGGTTAAGTCGGTAGACAATGATGTCAGCTTAGACTCGCTGCGAGATGATCACTACGACCTTTATCCCAAAACCACCAAGGGACTACCGAAGCCTGAAGGCAAATATCGTTACGGGACCGCTGCCACAATTTCAATTTCAGGCAAAGGTTGGGATCTGAACGCCCCTGGCGTAAGGCTGCCTGAAAGCGAAAAAACTAAAGCTGAAGAACCAAGTTCTGCTAAGCCAAGTTCTGAAGAACCAAGTTCTGCTGAGCCAACTACTTCAGAACCTGATACAGAACCCGCCAAGGTAGATCCTCCTGTTGCAACTCCTTCCAATCCGCCACCCAAGACTTAGCCCGCACGTTGAATCCTAACGACTAGTTGATCAGTGTTGGCACGCCCAAAAATCGTAGAACTTTGTAGAGCATAAAATGAACCAGCGCGAGCGTTACTTGGCCATTTCTGTCGGTGTTGTTGTTGCACTGCTTTTCGCCAACATGGGCTTCAAGAAGATCAAAACCGACCTGACACAAAAAGAGAATCGGGTTGAGAAAGCTCAGAGCGATCTTGATACGTTAAACAATGTGATCGAAGGCGGTAAACGGGCTGCTAAAAAGATTGAGCGCATCGAGAAGAAGTCTTTGCCAAGCGATCCTGAGCTTGCACGTGCTCAGTACGGCGCATGGCTCATGGAACTAGCAAATCAAGTCGGATTGAGCCAAGAGGCTGTCTCTTTCGAACGCTCGCAAGAAGTCAAATTGCCCGGTGGAAACCAACGAACCCCGGTGGTCGCATATACCTTCCATCAGTTTAGCTTGACTGGTCGTTGTAAGAATGAGAAGGTGGTTGAGTTGCTCGCCAATTACTACAACCGCGATTACCTTCATCGCATCAGTAAGCTGAGTCTGACCCGTGATCCCAAGCAGCCCAACATGGTATTGGTCTCAATGACTAGTGAGGCCGTTTCGATGCCTAAAGCTGATCCCAAACAAGAGCCTTCCTTGCAGCCATCAGGTCGATTGGCGATGACGACTGAGGACTACAAGAACAAGATCCTTTCTCGCAATCCATTTGCTCCGCCCAACAGCCCGCCAAAATTCGAGACTGGCCGTTCGCATGATGTTGTTATTGGAAAGCCATGGAATCTCGAGCTCAGTGCAGCCGATCCTGATGGCGATCGCGTGAGCTTTGAGCTTGTTACCGAAACGGATAAGCTGCCTCCAGGACTGAGTTTTCGAAAAGGTGAAATTAACTGGCAACCCACTGAAAAAGGTGAAAAGGAAATCCTCATTCGCGCCATTGATGAAGGCTGGCCTCGCAAGAGTGTAGAGCTAAAGATGGCTTTAAAAGCTGTTGAACCACCAGCGGAAAAGAAGGAGACGCCACCATCGACTCTTGATCCAGCCAAACAAGCATTCTTGACAGCACTTGTCAGCGGACCAACCGGAATCCAGGGGATGATACGATCCAAGGCGGAAGGTATCAGCGTCGACATCTTCGAAGGTTCTGAGATCACCATTGGTTCAATCAAGGCTACCGTAGTGAAGGTCAATCTGAACGAGAGTCATGTTATTCTTGAAACAGACGGCAGTCGTTGGATTGCAGATATGGACACTTCACTGGCTGATGCCTATGCAAAAAGTCGAGTCGATTAACGCCGTTTAACGCGAACTTTCTAAGGCTATTCTGAAAATTCGGGCACCCCCGCAAATTGCCCAGTTTTTAGGTAAGATATCCCCGATGATTAGGGTACGTATCTACATTTCTAAGATTAGCCGAGAAGTCCGTTGATTACTTTTGATTGCACTAACTGCGGAAGAAAGCTGCGAGTCGCTGATGAGTTCGCAGGTAAAAATTGCCGATGCCCATCGTGCACTACAGTAGTCCCAGTACCGCAAGTCGGTCAGCCAGTTTCTCCTACATCGTCGAGTGCAACAAGTTCGTCAAACTCTCTGTGGGGCGATTCGAACAGTGAAGCCTCAGCAAGCAGTTCTTCCTCGACAAGCAATCAAGGTTTTTGGGATGGCCTTGGTGTACCCTCAAGCAATCCCAGCAGTTCACAATCCGCAGCTCACAATCCCTACGCAGCGTTCCCAACACCAATCCAGAATCCGTCGACATACCTACCGCAACCACCTGGTAACCAACCGGCACCTAACGACAATCCGTTAGGTTTAATCTTGGGAATCCTATCTGTGGTTTTTGCGCTCATGTCATGCGGATGCTACGGATTGATATCTCCCGTCGGGCTGACGTTAGGAATTATTGCCTGGGTCAGTGCTTCGCGCGAAAAAACCAAGATAGCTCAAGGCATCGTCCGTCCCAGTGGCATTGTGGAATCTGGTTATGTGCTGGGAATCATCGGAACGATCTTAAGTGCGATCATCATGCTGCTTTTTGCCGTCTTGATCATCGGGCTGATCATCCATGCAGCCAACAACCCGCAGCAGAGATTCTAGCTTGCGAAGAATTTGCTCGAGAACCCCATTTGCCTTGCTCGAAGCTCGAAGCAATCGCAGAAGGCTGTGGCCGAAGGCTACGGCCGAACTTCAACCGATCCAGGGGCAACTTGTTCGATCTGCCTGACAGTTGGCGAGTAACGTACCTTGGGTGGTAGTGTGCCATAAGGCTTTGGATTGCGGCCTGGAAAGTCGACGTTCAACTCAGGTCCAGCGTCGCTCGTCGCGCCTTCCCAATGGCCACACGAGTCGACTTGGAAACCTTCTAAGTCAAAGAACAGCTCGATTCGATCGGTGATGTAGTTCACATGCTGTCTAGCGATCGAGTTGAGCGCGTTCGTGTAAGCCTGTTGAGCTTCCAAAAAGTCTCGCGCGGCAACGCCTTGAACGGCAAGCTGCAATCTCAGTCGCGTGCTAATCACCCGCTCGTACGCCAACGCAGCGCTTGCGACGGAAATGGTGTACTGCGTACGGTCCAATGCTAGTTGCCGTAGGTCCTCGCGAAGATCTAACTTGATAGCGTCTTCGGCGGCCATTAAATTCCGCAGCCCGACGTTGTAGTTGATCAAGGCAAGTCGGAATGTGTTGCGTTGAATTCGCCGATTCAGTGGTGTATCTAGTGCCGCACTCAACCGCGTTTCGCTGTTGTCGAAAGAGAAGTCCACTGGGTTATCGCTACCGGTGCGAGTTCCAATAACTTGCGTGGCGCGCAGGTTTACGATCGATTTCAGATCGTCCCCCGCTAACTTGATTTGCCTCCAAGCATCGGCCAATCGACCGCGTTGGTTCATCAGGTCCAGTCGTTGCACTAATCCGGTTAACAACGTTTCATTGTGATCCAAGACGATCTCTTCCCAACCATCTGGACCTGACTGCAATAGTTTGTCACTAAGTTCGATCGTCTTATCCACCGTGGACTCGACCGTTGCAGTCACGGACTGGCCATCGCGTGGCAACAAATCCTCCGTGGCGCTATCCGCCAGACTTTCAAACGCGAGAACTAGCTCCATGCTCCGCTTAGAACGCACAGGAATCTCTGCGAGCATTGTGGATTGGCTGAGATCCTTGCTGGAACGTAGTTGCGATGAAATCTCAAGCAGAAAGTTCAAGAGGCCATCCAATTCTTTGGCCAGTTTATCGCGGCTGCTCTTTAGATCTACCGGAGCAGGCGAACCATCAAGGTTATCCAACGCCAAGTCGATAACTTGCAGTTGAGTAGTACAGTACTCGATCGCTCGATTCATCACCAACAGTGGCGGTGCGGCAACATCCGACTTCATCTGAGCGTCGAGTTCAGCTTTGAGAGATTCCACTTGCATGCGAACGCCCAAGATTTGAAGGCGTCGCTGCAATTGCTGCAAATTCTTCGTAGCTTGGTCTAGAGCGTTCTGTCCCTGCTGGTTCGTATTGGCGTTATCTCCATCGCGGTCTTCTATAGACTCTTCGATTCGCCGCTGGATCTTTAGAATGTTGGCCATGCGATCGGCCAGTACTTCCGCCACATTAGCCAACGTCGTAGCATCGGCGTTGTTCGATGCTTTAGCAATCATCAGCTCGCCTCGCACACGATTGATCATCTGCCTCGCAACACTCAATTCGTCGCGCAACGAGATCGACTCTAGCTCGGTAAGATCCAGCAAGATGGGCATCTCGGTGGGTAAGCCCAAACGAAACTTGAATTGATCCATGGCCGTTTCTAGAGCGTAGCAATTACCCACTAGAGTGCCGCGAGTTCGCAGCACGTTCTGCTCGAATTGATCCACCTGCACGCGAGGGATCTTCTCGGCAGTACGATATTCCGATTGACTCTGTAGGAAGCCTCGCAGGGTTGTAAAGTAATCGGAGGTACTGATCTCGATGCTTCGGTAGTTGAGCAGAAGGTTGTAGTACAAGCCTGAGACATCGCGGAACAGTTGCTTTCGAAAGCGAAGGTAGTCGCGCATGGCATAGACGACCTCGCGCTCATTTCGAGTCAACTGTTCAAACTGCACGTCGCGTTGGAACACTGTCTGTTGGAAATCGAAGACCAAGTTGCTGCTCACATCGGTGGCAAACCCCGATGGACCGTTGAAAGTCAGCACAGCACTGTTGGCGAATGTTGCTAAGAACTGCCCCGCCGATGCAAGCTGTTTCTGAACGCCGACCCCCGAAGGAATTGCCAGCGAATTGACCGTGGCTCCGTTGTTGCGAGTGTGTCGATAGTTCGTCGCAGTGCCATTGCCGAATTGAAGTGGATTCAAATCGTACTGGTATCGCTCGGCCGTCAGTGCCAGCGAGGCTCGGAACAGCGACTCTTTGGCAACCTGATAATCGCGGCTGTTGATACTAGCCAGCTCCATCAGGTTCGCGAGAGTTAGTCGCTTCTCACCGCTGTTCAAGTTCGACATGTCCGCTTCAGGGAAGGACTGGACGTACTCTGTGCGAATTGACGAGAACTCAAGCATGCGACTCAAGCAACTCTCAGGAATCGACTGCCAAGCCTGTTGCGGGATAGGGCGATAGAAACTGTTCGAATTATCAGAGCCACCATTGTTAGAGGAACTCTGGTCATCAGAGTCTTCTTTGCTCTCGTTGCTTGGAGTAGCTTCTTGAGTATTCTGTGGAGCTTCATCCGAAGTTGGAACTTGCTTCAGCGGAGCATTGCCACTCAGGTTCGGCGCCTGCAAGTCGGTCGGTGTGGGCGGCGCTGGTTCGACGAGCTTTAGTTGTGAAGCTTCATCGATTTGTGGGTTGTAAGTGAAGCTTGCTGGTACGACTGGTATCGCCGCAGTCTTTGCTAAGTTCGTTGTATCAGCGAGCGCGTGGCTAACTTCGTGTGGCGAAGTGTCGGAACTAAATGAAGCCTTTTGTGTGAGGCCATGTGCGCTGACAAGCACGTTCGCATCGACCAGGCATCCACAATTTGGCTGGCAGTTTCCAGAGTCGCTGGCTAGCAACGGAAGCTTGTAGCTGTTTAGTACAGGATGAGGCGAAGGAAGTTGCGGGCAATCCGGATTGGTTGGATCGTAAAACCTCGATCGCGTATCGGGGCGAACGGTGTAGTTAGTTGCAACCGGCTCGGTGATCTGCGCTGATTTTTCTTGGACTATGCAGTATGCATCACGGTCCGCGGCTACGCGATAGCGAGTCCGTGAGCAGGCCGCGTCCGACAACGCGAGCAATGCAAGCAAAAGTAACCAGAATGATCGCATGGCGAGGATGGCTGGCCTTTGCCAACGAGGGAGGGATTTATAGTCAGTCAATCGGCATCGAATGTACCGTTTGTACTGCCCTCTCGCCGTTTTTCGTCATAACCGTCTAGATTTTTCGAAAATGGCCTGATCTCGATGCGAAGCTAAGATCTCAACTTCACAATCGTCTCGATCATCGCCTCAGCAAAATCAGGTAGATCATCGGGCTTGCGACTAGATACAAAGTGCCGATCTACCACAACTGGAGCGTCAACCCAGATCGCTCCAGCGTTCTCTAAATCATCTTTGATTCCTAACGAACCTGTCACGCGAACTCCGCGATAGACTCCCGCCGAAATTGCCATCCAACCGCCGTGACAGATCGCAGCGACACATTTGCCAGACTCAGAAAACTGTCGGATCAACTCCTTCACTTTAGCGTCGCGTCGCAGTTTGTCGGGCATGAATCCACCCGGAAGCAGAATTGCTTCAAAGTCCTTCTCGTTGCATTCGGCTATGGCAACATCTGAAACGCAAGGATAGCCATGTTTACCGCTACACTTTTGACCCGCAGTTGGTGCCGCTGTTACGAAGGTCGCACCGGCAGCGATGAGGCGCAGTTTGGGATACCACAGCTCCAAGTCCTCGTAGATGTCGTCAACGAAAGACAGAATTCGCGAGCCTTGGAGCGGTTTAGTGGCTAGTGTCATAGCTTTTCAAGTTCTTGGGGGTAAACGATTCGCCAAAGAAGTAAGTATATTGTGTAGTCCACCAAGTTGTGAATCCAGCACTCGCAACAACTCAGAATTGTTCCTCAAGATCCGAGCTAAATCGCAGAATCATCGCACATGAGCATTCAGAAAATTCGAAACCACGTTGTCGGTTCGTTCATCGCCGGAATCGTAGCCCTATTGCCAGTGGTTGGCTTGGGAATTACGGTGGTTTACTTCGAAAGCACGGTTGCCGGAGTCTGGCTGAAAAACCAAGGCTTCTACTTCTTTGGGCTGGGAATTCTGATCGTCACCGTGCTGGTCTATTTAGTCGGCTTAACGGTGTCAACTTTCGTTGGGCGGTGGCTGTGGCGACGCGTGGATGTTTTGCTTGAGCGGTTACCAGTATTGGGAAACCTCTACCAAACGCTCAAGCAGATTTTGGGATATGGCGAAGGCCCTAAAGGACTTTTTCAGAGAGTCGTCTTCGTTTCAGTTGACGCAAGCGATCGCAACGAATTGGGGCTGGTGACGCGCGAGGCATGCGACGAAACCAGTGGAAAGATCGTGGTGTTTATTCCCAACGCTCCTACGCCGACCAGTGGACGCTTACTTTACGTCGACCCCAGTCTTGTAAAGCCCAGTCCGCTAACAGCCAGCCAAGCGATGCAACTACTAGTCTCGCTTGGAACGGTTCAGGTCGATCATCGATAGACTCAAGTCGAAACACCACCCGAAGCGTTAGTTTTAGAGTTGCGATTTTTGGATTTAAGGCCGAAGGCCTGTCCGTTTACCTACGACCAGCCGGCAGGGCTGGGAACGTAATTCGCAAGAAAAACAAATGGCCAACGGCCCGATGGTTTGCGTGCAAACCGGCGGGCCGTTGGCCATTAACCTACTCAAGCTTCACATCCCAGCCCGATGGGCTGGGCTAGGTAAATCGCTGGGCCTTCGGCCCGAAATCCCAGAAACACTGCAACTTCAAAATGCGTTAGTGAGGGACGAATTCACCGGACAGCGCGAGCCGCAATACAATTTGAAAGCAATCGCCCCTTAGACGTCGATCTCTTCTGCCTCTTCCGCGCGTTCCATGATGAAGTTGAATCTCGCTGAAGCATCGCGGCCCATCAAGTCTGCGACGACGCGATCGGTTGCAAGTTGGTCATCAATCTCGACTCGCAGCAATCGCCGAGTTGCTGGATTAAGCGTTGTCTCCCAAAGCGTCTTGGGCATCATCTCGCCTAGACCTTTGAAGCGTTGGATGTCCGGCTTGGATCGTCCGTCTGCTTTCGCCAGAATCCGCGCGCGATCGGCATCGTCCGCAGCCCAGAAGGTTTCCTTACCCACATCGATTCGATAAAGAGGCGGCATGGCGATGAAAATTTTGCCACCAGCGATCAAGCCAGGCATGTGACGATAGAAGAATGTGAGCAGCAACGTTGTGATGTGGTGCCCGTCGGAATCAGCATCTGCAAGTAAGATCACTCGCTCGTACCGCAATCGCGTGATATCAAAATGGCTTGAGATGCCACAGCCTAAGGCCGTTACCATGTCTTGGATTTCTTTATTCTCCAAGACCTTCTTCGTGCTCGCGCTTTCGGTGTTCAACACCTTTCCTCGCAACGGGAGAATCGCTTGGTAGTTACGATCGCGACCTTGCTTGGCACTTCCACCCGCCGAATCACCTTCGACGATGAATAACTCCGAGTGAGCGCGACCCGAGGCTAAGCAATCGCTCAGCTTGCCTGGCAACATCGCTCGCGACGTACTGCTCTTTCGCGAAACGGACTCGGAAGCGGCTCGAGAAGCTGCGCGAGCTCGAGCTGCCGCGATGATTCGTGCGACGATGGCATCGGCGGTAGAACGATTGTTGTTGAGCCACTGTTCCAAGCTGGCTCGCACAGCACCATCAACAACGGCCTGCGTCTCTGGATTGTTCAGGCGATCTTTAGTCTGTCCTTGAAATTGCGGCTCGGAGACAAAGATCGAAACCACAGCCACTAGACCTTCGCGAATATCCTCCGGCGCAAATTTGACTCCGCGAGGCGTGAGATTGTGAGTCTCAATGAAATTGCGGATTGCCTTACCAATCCCCGCGCGGAATCCATTCTCGTGCGTACCACCGCTTAGCGTTGGGATACCGTTGACATAACTCCGGACATGTTCGTCAGTCGACTCGGTCCACTTCATGGCAATTTCGATACGCTCGTCGCCGTCCTTTTGAACGGTGAATGGCAGTTCGTGAATTGCACTGGCAGCTCGATCGGCAATGACCTTACCCAGATAATCGATGACACCATTTTCGTGATGAAAAGTCGTCTTGGTGTTGTTGGTCTCGTCGATATACTGCAGCTTGACGCCACGATGCAGGAAGCTAGTAACTTCCATGCGTTGCTTGATCGTGTCGGAATTGAAGTCGGTCTTGGGGAAGATCGTCGAATCGGGCGTGAAGGTAATCGTCGTCCCCGTTCCGCGAAATGTGCCTTTAGCCTTTTGTAGTGGAGTCGTCGCCTTGCCCTGCGAGAACTCCATCTTGTATTGGCATCCATCGCGGCGAACAACAGCGACTAGATGTTTCGAAAGCGCGTTAACAACCGACGCACCCACTCCGTGCAAACCGCCCGATGTCTTGTAGTTCTTGCCTTCGAATTTTCCGCCCGCGTGCAAAATGGTTAGAACCATCTCCAGCGCGCTCTTCTTGGTCTTCGAGTGTTTTTCGACGGGAATTCCACGACCGTTATCGGCGACGCTGACCGTTCTACCGTCCTTGTGCAGTGTCACAATGATCTCCGAAGCATGACCATTCATCGCTTCGTCGACTGAGTTGTCGAGAATTTCCCACACTAAATGGTGAAGTCCCGCAGTTCCGACACCACCGATGTACATCCCTGGACGCTTGCGGACTGGTTCCAGTCCCTCAAGGGCTACGATGTCTTCTGCGGTGTAACTAGATTTTGCTGAAGCCATGTTAGTTTCGTCTCACTCAATCCGTTTACGAAGTGTTGTTTTGCGAGGGAAGTTAAGCAAGTCGCCCGCTTGCTTAGTTATCTGCGGGCTTGCTCAATTATCTTCTGGCAGAGGCTCGGGAGCCCCAGGCGGTGGAATCACGATGCTTGAAATCTTGCCGTTCTTTTGAATCTCAGTGCCTCGTCCACCGCGCGCTGTCACGCGATACTTGGCCGTTGAGATCGTCTTCTGCGCGCCGCGATTGGTTTCCACGACCAGCAGATCGCGATCACCTTTGGACGCTTTGAAGCCCACCAAGCGATCGGTCTTGGCAAGCTTGATCAACGTGACACCTTTACCTGGGCCAGACAAATAGTTGACCTCTTCAGCCGGGCAAACAATCGTGCGGCACTCTGCCGAGACAGCCAAGATCTTCTCTTTCCCGCTAATCGCCTCGACTCCAATCAACTCAGACCCCGGCGCGACTCTAGCATAACGTCGACCGCTGCGCGTGGAGGGCTCGACAAACGGTTGAAGGCAGAAACGCAGTGCGAAACCGTTGGACGTTGCCGCAAAACCATGAACAGGCGGGCAGTAAGTCGGCCGCTTGGGGTCTTCGGCGATGTCACCAACGACTCGCGGATCAAGAGAGATCATGGAAACGATCTTTTCGCCATCCTTCATCTTGAACAGCTTTTGAATCGGTTCACCGTAGCCAGTGGAAGCGGGAATGTCGATGATTCTAGCTGTGTAGCAGACTCCGAACGAGGAAAACAACGCCACGCTGGCTCGCGTTGAACCGGCGATGCAAGAGAGAACGCGATCGCCTTCGCGAAGGCGACTCTTGCCGGGATCGGCAATCTGCTTTTGGCGTTTGATCCAACCATCCGTCGACAACAGTACGTGGCAGTCTTCGGCAACGATGAAGTCCTCTGCCGAAAACTCGGCTTCCTCTTCAACGGTAACGATCTCAGTCTTTCTAGCCGCACCTTTTGACTTCGAGAATTTTTGGATCACCTCTTCGATCTCAGTCCGAACAATTCCCCAACGCCCTGAGGAATTTGTATCGTCCGTGCTCTCTTTGAGTAGCTTGCGGATCTGCTTCGCTCGATTCTGCTTTTCCTTGAGCTCTTCTTGAATGAGATTGATTTCCAAGCGAGCCAAGCGATAGAGTTTCAACTCCAAGATCGCGTCGGTTTGTTCCGCATCCAAGCCGCCTTTGTCAGCCGGAAAGCGTTTCATGATCTTGTCGGCTGCGTCTGCTTTACCCTCGGACTTACGAATGATTCGAATGATCTCGTCCAGCGCGTCAAAGATCAGCACAAACCCTTCCAGGATGTGCATTCGCTTCTCAAGACTCTCCAACTCGCTCTCCAGTCGAGCTGTCACCACTTGCAAACGGAAATGCAAGAAGTGCCAAAGCATCTCCTTGAGCCCCAAACGTTCGGGGCGACCGACCAATGGATTTTCGGTGGGGACCAAGCAGGTCATGTTGACGTTGAAGTTTGTTTGCAGAGGCGTGTTCTTGTAGAGGTACGCCAGCACTTTGGCCTCGTCGGCATCTTTGCGTAACTGCAAATCGATACGAATGTCTTCGGTCGATAAATCGCGGACATCTTCGATCAATGGCATCTTGCTGCTCATCACAATCTCTGCGATGCGCTCGACCAAGACCGATTTGTTGACGCTGTATGGGATCGACGTAATCTGAAGAATCTTACTTCCGCTCTTCAGCGTTTCGCCAGGCTTGGTAGTGCCGCGAAGCTTCAACGAACCTTGGCCAGTACGATAGATCTCTCGCAACTCTTCCTTGGTGTTTACTAGCTGCCCGCCGGTGGGAAAGTCGGGGCCTTGGACAGCATCGTTGGCCACAAGTTGGTAGTCTTTGATATCAGGATCGCGAAGTAACTTAAGCAGAGCTCGACAAACCTCTTCCAAGTTATGCGTCGGGATGTTGGTTGCCATACCAACAGCGATTCCCGTCGCTCCGTTGACTAACAGGTTGGGAATGCGACTGGGAAGGACGACAGGCTCCTGTTTGGTTCCATCGTAGTTTGGACGATAGGCCACGATTCGCGGCGCGAGGTCTCGCAGGACTTCCGCAGCGATAGGAGACATCCGGCATTCGGTGTAACGCATCGCAGCCGCGTTGTCACCGTCGATCGAGCCGAAGTTTCCGATACCGTCCACCAACGTTTCGCGAAGCGCCCAAGGCTGAGCCATGCGAACCAGAGCGTCGTAAACGGACGATTCACCGTGAGGGTGATAATTACCGGTCACGTTACCGCACACGAACGCGCACTTACGGGGCTTGGCATCGGCCGAAATCCCCAACTGATCCATAGCGAACAGAATGCGGCGTTGGACTGGCTTCAGACCATCGCGAACATCCGGCAGGGCGCGGCTGGTGATGACCGATAGTGAGTAATTCAGATAGCGATCCTGCGCGGCGGTGCGCAGTTGGACTGCTTCGATATTCTGCTCGGCTTGCTCAAAAAGATTGGCTGTGCCCGAGCCGCGACGCTTTCCTCCCGAACCCGAACCCGAACCGGGCGAACCGGAACTCGATGAACCTGAGCCTGAACCCGACGAACCGGAACCGTCTCCACTACCGCGTTTGGCCATGCCGTTTTTCCCCTCCGTGAGTCCAGATGTGAAATCTTGCCAGTTGTGCTACCTACTTTCGAGCCGAGGCGAGTCAAAAAATTAGCTTTGCAGCTCGGCAACGGCATTTTTTCGCCGCATCGATCGATGCCCAGGCGAATTCCGCAAGCCAAATTGCGGCTACTTTGATGGTTGCGCAGTCTTGGCAAGGTGGCTCAAATATACCGCGCATTCCAAATTGACGAATATCCCTTGAGAGCATTTTCAATTTCCTCTTGGGCAGACTTTGACGACGAAAAAAACCGGATGCAATAAGCCTACTTTTTCAGCCGATGGAAGTGACAATTCGGAATTTCTCCATCCCTACCATTGGGGAAGATTCGACAGCAGAAACTGAGCCGATTGGACCAACAATTTGTCGGTAAATCGGTGGTGTCAAGGAAGACTGCAGTTGCTGCAACTAACATGGAAGCCACGGAAGGAGCACTTCTCATGCGATTGGGAATTTCTTTACTAGCCTCTGCTGCATTGTGTGCAGCATTGTGCATGAACAGTTCGGCATCGGCCCAAGAGCACGGTGGAGTCGGACCGCATTTGTTTGCCAACCAATACACTCAAGGCTACGCCAATCAAGCGACAGCCGGAATGTACGTTGCACCGGTCCCTGTTCCAGCTTGGGTTGGTCACACCTATTACACCTACGAGCCCCTGTATCCACATGAGTTGACTTACCAACACTCACATCGATACCACTCGTACTACGACAACAATCGAGGATTGAATCGAACTCGCGTGCACTACTATGCACCACCAGTGCGAACAATGCTCAATAGTATTCAAAACAACTTTTCACTTCCACGACCATAATCGCAGCGCTAGCTGACGTTGGATGGGTGGAGGAAGGATTGAATTATGAAGAACGCAATAATCGCACTGGCACTTGTAGCCATCGCTTGTTCAGTTCCGAGTTCGGCGCGAGCCGAGCGACCAATTGAACGAGTCTTACGTCGTGACATGCAAACCAAGGGAGACGTCTGGGCGCAGAACTATGCCAGCAGTCGGCCTTGGCATGGGCAGCATTATTACACACAGTACGGTCAACCAACCGCTTTGGTAGTACCGCCAACTGGAATCATGCAGCAGACCTATTCCTGGGGCGTGTCCCGCAACTACAGCTTGCCGACTTACCATCAATTTGGTTATCAGGGCACTCCTTCGGCTGGCGGCGAGTTCTACGCGACTCCAGTTTGGCCAAGCAACACGCAACAGTTCGGTGTCTATCCAGTACGCGCGCCTTGGTAGTTAATGCTCAATGCTAGTTGCTTCGCTGGCAAGCATCGCCTATCGAGAAACTCAGTTTGATAAAACAAAAACAGCCGAGTCCTAATCGACTCGGCTGTTTCCGTTTAGCAATCGACGTCAGTCGAAAAATCGAAGTGAAGACAGACTTCTAGGCTCGCTCTCGCCTCAAGGTACACTCGCGCTGAATGACCAAGCTGCGAGTGAAGAAGGGGACCGTAATCGCGTTGTTGCTGTAGGGAACGACGATGCGGACAGTCACAGTGGGCGTAAAGTTCTCAAGGCTATTGGGCGTGACCGTTATCTGTGCATTTCTAACTTTGCAGGTAGCCAGCTTCTGCCGAGCCGCTTGTTCGCATTCGACAGCCGACGCACCGGGGATGATTCCTGTCCTCGCACCTTCATAACAGGCTGCCTCTGTAGTGTTGAGCACCATGTTGGCATGACCGAGCTCAAGTGACCCCAGCAACAGTGCGAAAAGAATCGGCACAGTCAACGCGAACTCGACTGCCACGGCACCGCTTCGTCTCTTGTGAGCTTGAGGGTTGCAACTTTGAATGGTCATGTTTTATGCTCTGGCTGAGTCCACTGAAAATTGACGGCTTGTTCCGTTAAGTAACTGAACGCCGCGATTAGTCGATCAAGACAACGGAGAGATTTCGAGCGATGGTGCGAAAGGACTGCGTCAGGTCGGTGTCATCATTGGCATGAAAGTGCCTTCCACCTTCAGTAGCTTGAGCAACCGATCGCATTAACTGCTGATTGGCAGCAGGGCTAAAGGTAACGGTATGCACAGTGTGCTGAGCTGCGACAGCACTCGCAACGGTAGTAATTGGACTTGGTCCCGCGTTATGCTGGCCATCGGTCATGACAATGACCGTCTTCACAGCAAACGGACGAGTCAGTGGATCGCGAAGCAGAGAATTCACCCCCGTCTGAAGTCCCAACCCGATTGCCGTAGCACCGTTGGCTTGTAGCGACGAGACGGCGGTACGCACAGTTCCTAAGTCTTGCGTGAGAGGGACCACTTGCGCAGCACCGGTCGAGTAAACGCTAAGCGAAACTTGAGCCAAGGGACTTGAGAGACTGAGTTCATCGAGAAAAACACCAACGGCTCGCTGCAAGGCTTGCAACCGCGTGATACGGCCCATACGCTCATTCATCGAGCCTGAAATATCAAGAACCAAAGCGACGTCTCGAACATTAGCAGCGCTTGTCGCCGACTCAGTAGGCCCAAACCTATTGACTTGGAAGGCTCGTCCGAAAAACAATGGCACTGTTCCGTCGGGAGAACTGGCGTCGCGGCGCCCCTGGACCCTAACTGCGGAAAGTTGGCGCGCGTTTGTGATAAACTTGAGACGATTTCCAACGGGTTCAAAACCGCCCACTTCGATATCGCTCAGCGACAATGTTAGCCCTCGACCAGCAACCTCGTTCTTGCTGGCGTATTCAGTCGCTGCTGCTATTGCTCGGCTTCGGTTTTGCTCTCGTGCTAAAGTTGAAGCCCCCGCACGGGCGGCAGCGTCCGTCGCAGTACGTAGTTCGGCTCGAACAACGTGCATATACGCAACATCGACGCTAAACATTGCTCCGACAAGTAGGACTACGATCGTGATTACGATCAAGATCAACATCGCGCCACGACGATTTTGGCGAGCCTGTGTTCTGTCAAAACTCTTCATCGTCTATTCCTTCTGCATCTTGGCGGACACATCGATCGTTCGTCCGTTGAACAGTCCCAGCCCGGTGTACGTTCTTGTATTGGAGCTTACCGTAATCCGTACTGCGACCTCCTGACCTGGAGTTGCTGTCGCTACGTTTGTCGGCGTTAATGTAACAGTTGCTGCGTTAATGCGACGTGCACGTAGAATGTCTGTGGCTAGCGTGCTTGCTTGAGCCGAAGTACCATCGGGACGGCTCGCATGCTTGCATGCTTCATAAGCGGCTTCCACCATCGCTTGACGGCAGAACATAATGTTAGCGCCTTCCAATGCTCCAAAAATCAAGACTATGATTACGGGAAGGCATACCGCCAGTTCGACCGCAGCAGCCGCGCGCCGAGCTTGACACTTCAGGCCAGCGTGCTCCTTGCGAAGCCACTGAGGGTTCATAGTTGGATCTTGAGTCATGTTGCTTTCCGCTCAAAGCCTAAGTGCTTGACTGGGTGCGTGCGTTTGCAAACCTACTACTTTGGCTGTCCGTCTTCCGAGTTCTTGTCAGACTCATTGGGCTGAAGCAAGTGGGCGACTCGATTGAAGTCTTCCGCAAGGTCACCCCAGAAGTCGTCCTTGCGCAGTTTGATTTCCGAGACCTTTTCGCCTTTGGCCAAGGCAGATAAACCGTTCTTGAGTCGGCTAATTGGACCTGCAAATCGATTGCTCATTTTGATCGTGTCGTACAGAAATGCCGGCATGATGGCAAACATCAAGACCAACATGAGCGCATTCTTTTGCAGCGCAAGCACAAAGCTCTGAGCCATCGTTACGCCTGGCTCTCGCAAGAAAAGCTCAATGGTCAAAACGATGCACAGAAAAAGACCGATGAAGGCCAGCCAATGCAACGTGACTCTTCGCACCAATGACAATTGAACGCGATTGTCGATCAACAGCTTGAGACGATTGTTATTGGACATTGGAGCTCACCTCACAGAGTTAGGACGAACCGAGCTAAGGCAATTCAGATCAAAACACTTCAATACACTCGGTGTCGAACTCTAGGTTTTCAGCGAAATCCGTAAGCCAAGTCCCTTCATGAATCTCGCGAATTGAAGCCAACCGCTTCCTACTGTAACGATTGTGCAATTAAAATCGACAAATCTCCTTGATGAGTGGTATTATGTACTGCTGAATGCGTAGGGAGCCGTTTTGATTTGCATATCGAGATCAACCATGTTTGTAACCCAACTTCGCACTTGGCCACTAGTTCGCTCTGTCCTTAGTTCGCTAGCGATTTGTCTATTAACTCCGTGGCTTGCTTCTCATCCAGCCTGCGCGCAAAACAAGATCTCCGATTTTGACCATGTCGCTTCCCCATCCCTATTCAAGATATTGGACGCGTTGGAGATCGGCCTCCCACTTGATCCGTCCATTGGCAAACTGACACTCGAAGGTCAAGTGGTGGATCAACGTGGTAACGGAGTTCCGGATGCCGTTGTTACCTGTTGGGCAGAAAACTGGAAAAGCGAGAGAGTCATCGTTGGAAAGACTAGATCCAACAAAGATGGCTTCTATTCCATGGACGCGTCGCGACTGAGGATGATAAGTGAGGAATACCAAACCCTTAATGAAGCGATGGTCCGAGAGCACGCGGAGAAAGAATGGTCGAGCGCGTTGCTCTATTACATGGGATTTCCCTTGGGAGTAGGGCAACGATTCGGATTCGCGAACCGCAATTTACTTCCGGTGCAAGTTCTAGCAGTTAGTGCCGATGATCGCATGGGGCAATCTCATCCCAGGATTGCATTCTCTCGTTCCGTGACCAGATGCAATGTAAGCTTACTGGATACAGAAACGGGATTGGTAGTAGGGGCGGTGCTTGACGCAAAGCGAGCGCCGATGCCGAATGTAGAAGTTTCATTAGGTTGGCTGAGCCCTATCGCGACTTTGACGCCTCACATTTTGTTGCCAAGTGGCCTTCTAAAAACGACTACGGATAGCGAAGGCAACTTTGCGTTCAGAAATCTGCCTTCGAACTATGGAGCATCAATTCGCCTAGGCCGGAATGGGTTGGTACAAACCAAGATCGATCTAATTGCCACGACGGAGCCTGTGAATCGAAAAGGCCCCTATAAAATGATCAAGTCCAATCCCGTGAAACTCGTATTCGAAGGGTCGATCCAGCGGACTTTCACAGGAAAGATTGTTGGGCCTAATGAGGAACCGCTTGAAAATGTACTCGTGAAAGTGGATCAAGCCGAGACTCGTACCAATGCTTTGGGTGAATACAAGATGGAGGTTCCAGCAACGTCACGGACTATGCGAGCGATAACGGCTGATGACAGTGATCTGTTATTCATACCACAAGATATCTACGGTATGGCACTATTCAAAGGCGAGCCACAGCCAACTTGTAAGGCACTTCAAGGCACGTGGGTTTCGGGACGCGTTGTATCCGCTGGAGATGGAACTGGTGTTAAAGACATTCTCATCCAAACCGAAAACCACTACTGTGGTCGAGTCGATGCCGATGGCTTCTTTCGAGTTTTAGTGTTCTCCGATAGAAAGCAAATTCGGCTGATTCCAACTTGGCTAAGTAGATCCGAACAGTCAGCGCTTGCTTACGACAAGGAACGGTTTCATCCAATAGCCATTACGCCCGGTAAACCTCTAGACATTGGTACTCTTAAACTGAAATTGTGGGATCAGTACCCCGGAATCAACGTGAAAGTGACGCTACCCAATGGTGCGCCAGCAGTAGGCGCGGACGTGCGACTTTGGTCCTCTAAACTCAATAGCGATTATCACACGCTGAGGGTTTCAGACAATTGGAAAATGACAGCCACGACGGATACCAATGGCACCTGTCGTCTCCATCCCGCAATGCGATTTGAAGGAGAAGAACGTATCTCAGTGACCTACCCTGAAATCGACCCTCAGTACTTCGGAGAAGTTGTCGTAGATCAGAATCAATCCGAGGCAATCGTCGAACTCATTCCTGCGCACACAGTTCGCGGTACTGTCAAATCCAATGGTCAGCCGTTTCCCAGCGTTAGGCTCCGAGCTCGAAATGTTGGAAAGGATTACAAAACACTCCATCTTGAAGGTGTATCCGATTCTGCTGGCGTATACGAAGTTATTGCGCCCGAAGCAGATGTTTATGAGATTGAAATACTGGATTTGGGGGATAGGGCGATCGGCGATATAACGAAAAAG
>CAYWNG010000014.1:19336-25401 GCA_964458685.1 uncultured Pirellulaceae bacterium | reverse complement strand
GCCTTCTCCCCTGGAATTGGAATCCACCTGCCTTGTTCGTCGTAGTCTGTATGTGATGCCGCCGCCGAAATTGCCGACCGCGAGCGGCTGGCCAAGCTTGATCGAACAGTACTGATGTTGGCTGCACTATGTCATGATTTCGGCAAGGCGACTCACACCAGTTTCGTGAATGGTCGGTGGCATGCTTATGGACACGAGGCTGGTGGCGTTGATCCAACCCTTGCGTTTCTGGACAGAATCGGCTGCCCGCATGCAATTCGCGATGCGGTCATTCCGATCGTTGCAAATCATCTCGTTCACGGCGTCGACAAGATTACAGCCAGAATCGTTAGGCGATTAGCTGTTCGCATGGAGAAGAGTTCGATCAAGTCGCTTGTTCATTTGATCGAAGCCGATGCATCTGGTCGACCGCCGCTGCCCAAACGTCTTCCCGAGAATGCTCAGAAGATTCTTGAGTTGGCCAGTAATATGCAGATCGACTACAACCCACCTAAGGCGATAGTGCTCGGTCGACATCTACTGGCACTTGGGTACGAACCAGCACCGTGGTTTGGCGATATCCTCAAGCAGTGTTTTGAAGCTCAACTTGATGGAGAGTTCGAAGATGAAGCTGGAGGTCTGGAGTTGTTGAAGCAGTTGCTGGCGAATCGATCCGCCAGCAACTAATGCATCTTCCTCGGTAGCTGATCCGGCCACGGTGCAAAAGTCTACTTCAATAGCCGCTACTTCTTTGCCGTCGACTTGTTCCTACGCTCGAAAGGTCCGATGCCCAGAGCGGCTCGTATCATTCCTTTGAGCTTAGCATTTCGCATCATTTCGTTCTGCGAGGTCACATCGATGTGACCTAGTATCGCAGCCCGCTCGGCATGACGCTGACCTTCTTCCCATTCGTTTTCCAGAAAATCCAGGGCTCGTTCGAGTTCCTTTCTGGCATTGCCTTTCTGCGCTGGAAGTATCTGAACTAACTGCTTGTCGAACGCCCCCGAGTTAATAAAGCTGCTGTTGAGCAGCGCCAGTACGAGCAGTCGGACGCTTATGCCGGCCTCAGGCGCCAGTCGCATTGATTCCAGAATATTCTCAACCAATTCTGTATCTTCCCAGCGACCACCAGTTCGCGTCAACTTCAGTCTGGCAAGCCGGTCGTATGTGTACGCGTTCTGACTACCCATCGAAGCTGCCTTGCGGAATTCTTTCCAGGCATCAACCTTAAGCGAGTCGATCGTGTACGGTAGCAATGCGGCCACACCGGATGCTGCCGCAGGGCTCTTCATGTGTTCCTGCATGATCAAGGAAAGCTCAAACGCGACTTCTGCAACAGCTTCGTGAGCTCCGAGAAACTCCGGCGAATCCGCTGCTATACTCTCAAGTTGTTCAAGGGTCTTTTTCATTTGAGTAACATCCGCTGGGTAGTCGCGAGTCGCCGTTGCGTTCTCTTCGCGATAGAACTTGGCAACCTCAATGAAAGCCGTGTAGTTCTTCATTACCAGAGTTTTCGGGTCTGGCTTTTCAGGCTTCGTTGCACTTGCGACATTTGCCTCAGCAGGTGCTTCAGCCGTTCGAATATTGTTCGTAGGCCGCTCCGCTGGCTTGTGTTCAGTGCGCTCACTGGGCTTAGCTGACTCAGTGGGGTTCGTGGAGTCCGCCGGCTTCGTGGATTTTAAAGACTCTGACGTTCTCGATTCAGTGACGGTCGGCTCCGATGCGTTCGTGGCGGCCACCAACGGCTCGACGTACTGTACCTGCCGATCGCAGCCGCAGATAGTTGCAATCAAAAGGGTGTTTGCGAAGATCGCCAAGGCTGATTTGTTCTGCTTGATCATGGTTTGACTTCTACCTTCGTTCGAGTTTGCGTGGCATGATTCAAAAACACGGGCGGATTGCCCGTCTGTTCATCTGGTAGGTTTGGGGCCCAAAGGGTGGACAGCCATTCTCTAGAACTTTGATATTTGTCTGATTTTCCCCGAATCATTAGCGCCATTGTCCACGCTTCGACTTGATTGCTTACCTACCTAGTGTCGCCGCCATAGCAGCCTCAAGCGACAGTTGACCGGATGTAGCTCAGATGGTGAGAGCGTCTGCCTGATATGCAGAAGGCAGTTGGTTCGAATCCAACTTTCCGGACCTTTCAAATGGGAGGATCAGATAAACATGAATGCCCCCGAAATCTACCGCCAAACGCTTCGCCATTTTCTCAAGCCGATTCAGGCGTTGATGGATGATCCGAGCGTTTCCGAAGTGATGGTGGTTGGCCACAATCGCATCTACTTCGAACGAGCCGGGCGAATCTCTCAAAGCGATGCGACTTTCAATTCTGAGTCTTCGCTGATGGCCGCGATTCGCAACATTGCAGAATACTCGGGTCGGCGTATCGATATTCAGCATAGCATTGATGGTCGACTGCCTGGCGGAGAACGGGTTCATGCTATCGTACCTCCGGCCTCACGAGTGGGACCGTGCTTGACCATTCGCAAGTTTCAGAAGTCAACCTTCGATTTGGCCAAGCTTGTCGAAGCTGGATCGATGAGCGCCGCTGCGGCTGAGTTTCTGTCGTTGTGCGTTAAAATGCACAAAAACATCGTCATCTCGGGTGGAACGGGTACTGGCAAGACGTCGCTCCTGAACGCGCTGTCTACGGCTATTCCCGAGAATGAGCGGATTATTGTGATCGAAGACAGTTCTGAATTGCAACTCAATCAGGCTCATACCGTCTATCTGGAGGCGCAAAGTCAGCAGCTTGACGGTCAGACCGCAGTCACCATTCGCGACCTGTTTGTCGACTCGTTAAGAATGAGGCCTGATCGGATTATCGTAGGTGAAGTGCGTCGCGGTGAAGCACTGGATCTGATTCAATCGATGATCTCTGGTCATGCCGGTTCGCTCACGACCGTCCACGCCAACACGCCAAGGGATGCCGCTCGGCGATTGGAGACATTATGTCTGATGAACGATGCCGAGTTACCTGTTTACGTGGCTCGAGCACAGGTGGCCTCGGCCTTGCACCTTGTTGTGCAGATCATGCGACTGCCCGATGGATCGCGGCGGGTTCACTCGATTGCCGAGGCATGCGGCCTGGATGAGCGAAATGAGTACACCTGGCGCGAGTTGTTTCGATTCGAATCTCGCGGAATGGACGGTGAGGGCCACCTGCAAGGCGAACTGGTGGCGACGGGACAAAGTCCAACATTCTCGGACGAACCTTATCGCCTTGGCCTGGGCGATCAAGTTGTCCACTCGCAAGGAGTTTTCACTACCTTACCTTGAGAGAACCCCATTCAGTGATCTCCTATTTAGAAACATAGCCTAAAACTGTTGGAATCTAATCCATGAGTACAACGCAATCGGCCTTACAATACGAGTGCTTTGGAAAGATCGCTGAGGGCTCCGTCAGCACAGTTTACGAAGGTTTTGATCACGATCTAAAGCGGGATGTCGTCATCAAGGAATTGCGCGCCGAGTTTCGCAGTAACAGCGAAATTGTTGAATCGTTCTTTGCTGAGGCGACTCTGCTAGCTGGCTTGAATCACGCCAACATTCTTCGCGTTCATAGCATCGACCGAGAGCGATTCTGGATCGTCATGGAGCCCATGGCGGGAACATTGGCTGCTGAATTGAAGCAAGGCAAGCTAACTTTCGAGCGTCAACGAGAGATCTTGAAGCAAGTGCTCGAAGGCATACGTTACTTGCATCTGAACGGCCGAGTTCATGGACAGGTTCGCTTGGACTCCATCTTGGTTGACTCATTCGGACAAACCAAACTGAGCAATCTCTTCATTGCTGACATGCAGGACGAGTTCCGTCGTCCGGATCAAAAGCAACTCCATACAGCGCCTGAGATTCTGAATCCCAGGCATTTTGGTCAGCCCGGTCAACGCTCAGACCTTTACTCTCTTGGAATTGTGGCCTTGCAATTGGCGGCTGGCGACAAGTTTCTCAAACTGTTTAAGGGCATGGAGCGAAAGCGTCAGCAAGACCCAATGGCTTGGTCGGCTTGGCATGCATCGGCAGAGCCTGTGGGCAACATTCGCGAGATCGTCGAAGATATTCCGAGTGATATCCTGGCTGCCATCGAGGGTTTGACTCAGAAGCACGTGGAACTGCGATTTGCGACAGCTTCCGAAGCGATATCCGTCCTTACCTCAAGCGTGGCCCATAGCCAGACCTCTGACCCAGCATTGGCGGTCGGTGAGGACCGAAGCTTTGCCCAAATCTCCCCCTGCGATCCTATCGTTTATCAAGGCCCCGATATTTATCGCCCCGCCATAAGTCTAGCGGAAGAGAATCAGCCTGGTTGGAAGTCGATATTGGCTGCTCACGCCAACTGGAAGACTCGTTTACCCAGCAAAAGACAATTTGCGATTGTTGGTACGGGCCTAAGCATGCTTGCGGTACTTGGTGTTATCGCGTTTTCTGACAGAAGAGGTCAAGAAGAAAATGCTAAGACTGAAAGCGTAGCCGTAAAACTACCGAAGACATCTGAGCCAAAGCCAAGTACCGAACCATCTAAAGCAGTTAAGCCTGTACAAGAACCACTTGGCAATCATAAGCTATCCATCGTTTCTTCCGATGAGCGGGCTGAACCTCTACGGGATGCTCGCATCACGATCGACGGAGAAGTTGACAAACAGCTCAAAGAAAAGAGCCGCTCGACTTACATCCTGTCCAAGAAGCCTGGAGTGTATTTGGTCCGTGTTGAGGCCGCCAATCACGAACCAAGGAACGAGTTGGTTGAACTCACCGAGGGAGTCGAAGGTCATTCGACGATTCGATTGGATCGCAAGCTGTTTGACTTATCCGTCTCCATCGCTCCTGCCGATGCGAGGGTGACCATTCAAGCTGCAAATGGCCTCAACGAGACAGCGCTTGGCGAGCAAGGTCAAGAGATCCGCTCAACTTCTATACCTTCGGGCTCTTACTTAGTTTCAGCTCAAGCCGATGGATTTAAGCGCGTTATGCAGAGGATAGTTGTTAGCGATCATCAAAGTCTATCTCATACGATTACACTAGTTCCAATACCGAAGGTCAAGATTTGGATCGATTCCTACCCGCAAGGCGCTCGTGTTGCTGTGGATGGAAAAGAAGTGGGACTGACTCCATGCTATTGGGAAGGCGAAGAGGGAAGCCGAAGTACAATTAGCTTGAAACTGCAGGGTTATGTGCCCATTCAGTGGCAAACAGTGCTACACGCAAGAGAAACGCCTTACGAGTGGATTTTGGATAAGGTGCCGGAGTTGTTCGCACGCCAAGACTAATCTAATTATCATGTTGACGATGCTAGTAAGCTAGATGAACGGGTTCGGAACGACGTTCTTAAGTTTTTCGGAAAGGAGGCCCCAATCGTATGGATAGAGGCCAGTTGCATGTGTGCGAAGATTCTTTTCGGAACGCGAAGCCTTATGCTTGTCTTGTCGATTTTGATTCCGGCGGGTTCTTCGGCGCAAGAAAACAAAGCCCCTGTCGAGGAGCACTTTCCGCTCGATGTAAAGCTGTTAGGTTTTATTGTCACGAACAATTCAAGCGCTGTCATGCTTGAAATTGAAGGGCAAACGATCGTACTTCAGCAAGGAGAGCGAAAGAATTTCGAGTTCACTTCTCCAACTCAAGTCAAGGACGGCGAAAAGAACGTAGTTGTCAATCTGTACAAATGCCAACTGATGTACGAGGCGAACAGTCTAGATGTGGTGAACAAGAAGTTGAGGCTAACCCTCGGCAACTACCTATCCATAGACTGCCCGCTGGGTAAGGCTGTCAGATCAGGCAAAAGCGAAAGCAATGGCTCTGAAGCGGGAGAGACGGATGAACCGCATGCAGAAATTGGTGGGAGCCACAGCAACCGAAAACCGAGTGTGCTTGAAGCGATCTTCCCCAAACGTTTTTGATTTGCGGGGGATTGCGAAACTAGTTGCTTGCAATTGTCCATCGTCGACTAGCTATTGACTCCACCAGGTTGGATGTTGTATCGACAGAACTTGAGTGAATTTTGAGATTTTGAGAAAAATTCTAAGGTTGACCAACGGCAAGTTATTAGGGCAAGGATGCCTGCATTGTCCAAGCTGGCAAACGATCTG
>CAYWNG010000014.1:17286-19326 GCA_964458685.1 uncultured Pirellulaceae bacterium | reverse complement strand
ATCTGAAATTACCATGCACTGTGAGGTTCCACCTCGCTAGGCTGGCACTTGCATGCGTATTTGCGATGCTTTTCGCAAGCCAGTTGACCGCGCAACCATCTTCCTCGCAATTTCCCGCGTTTGGATCAGAGCAACTACAAGATCGCCGAATTCCCACTCCAAGTTGGTCGGGACGAGCGGAAACGATCCCCAGCCCCCAGCCTCAATCGTCAGAGGAGGGCCGACAGATCAAGAATATGGAGTTTCAAAACACTCCCATAGAAAAAGTTGTCGAACTGTTCAGCATGGAGTCGGGGCTCAATGTAAGAGTTGCCGAGAACGTTAAAGGCAAAGCTGTCACGGTGAGTATACGCAACCTGTCTGCTTTGAATGCCTTGAAGGAGTTCACCAAGCAAACAGGTACCTATTTCAAAAGGGATTCTTCGACTGGCGTGTTCACCATCTTCCTGCAGCAGGATCGAGATCCCGATGTTTGGGACACTGAGTCCTTAAAGGCGTTTGAGCAAGAGATCAACGAGGCCTTTCCTGACAGTGTTGTAAGGCTGTCTTCTGTTGGCAATCAATTGATCGTTCGCGGTCAAGCGCATGATGTTGTCGAAGCTTCAAGAATCATTCGGCTGATTGATGCCGAGGCCAAGAGTAAGAAGAAGATTAAAGGGCAGGATGATCCACCGCGAACCACCACGGAGGTGACTCAGCGCGGTGGCATGTTTGGAGCGATGCAATACCTGCAACGCTCGGAGCCTGAACTGACTGTGATTGACATGCTAACCGTTACCGGTAATCAGCAGGTCAGTTTACGAGTAACGGTAGCTGAGGTGGATCGCAGTGCTGCGCGTTCTATCGGACTGAACTTTGGAATCAAAGGCGGACCAAACACAACGACTACAAGCACTACTGTGACCCCAAACGGGAATATCACTAACACCAATACACCTAATGTTTTTCAATCTTTGGTCGGTGCGCAGACGCTGGGGGCCGGCAACTTGCCAGCGATGCTGGACAATGGTCAGATACAGTTAGCCATTAATGCCCTGCGAAGTATGTCTTTGGCCAAAACACTAGCAGAACCAACACTGACGTCGCTCAATGGCCAGCAAGCCAGCTTCCATGCGGGTGGCCAGTTTCCCATTCCAATCGTCACGGGACAGACTAACACGGGCCTCCAAGGTGTTTCGTTCGTGCCCTTTGGAATCAATCTTCAGTTCACTCCCTACATCACCGACCGAGATCGCATACGACTGAACGTGTCTGCCGAAGTTAGCAGTCGGACTCAGGGGCAGGCTCCTGGTAGTCAAGCTACGATTGGTGGAGCGATTGTTCCAGGTTTGGACATGCGAAAATTCCAGACGATTGTCGAGCTTCGGCAGGGACAAACGCTGGCTGTGGCGGGCTTGATATCCAACAGTCAGAACAACCAAGCTGACCGAGTTCCCTTCTTCGGGGATCTGCCTGTGATCGGTCGATTGGCGGCCTTTGATCGGGTGACGGCTCGGGAGCAGGAATTGGTAATTTTGGTGACACCCGAACTGGTGCAACCGTTGTCGGCTGAAGAGCGACCGAATTTGCCGGGATCAGATGTCTTTGAACCTGGAGATGTCGAGTTTTACTTGGGAGGCTATCTGGAAGGCAATCGTAACGAGGATTTCAGAAGCCCTTCAAGAACGGACCTACATCGCCAGAAGAGTTTTTATCATGTGCGTGACCAATTCATTACGGGCCCACATGGATACACCGAATGTGGTCCGATGCCAGGAGCGTTCCAATGAAAGGTAACGCGACAAGATTAACACTCAATGCAGCGTTCTGTGTTTCGCTTTCCGGCCTGTGCTGCTGTGGTTGCTATTCCCTGCGTGAGGGACATGAACACTTTCCACCTGGAGCGCTCAATCAACCGGTGGGCACGCTGACGCGGCAGTGGCAAGCTGCGCAGGTGGATAAAGCTCAAGAGCATGGACTGGTACTCTACCAAGCCGCTTGGGTCGGCGATTCGGATCAACTTGGACCTGCGGCCAAGGGGCGATTGGCAGAGTTCTGTCA
>CAYWNG010000014.1:0-17186 GCA_964458685.1 uncultured Pirellulaceae bacterium | reverse complement strand
GCGATTCGGATCAACTTGGACCTGCGGCCAAGGGGCGATTGGCAGAGTTCTGTCATCAAGAGAGCTGTGGTGAGGCGCTCGTCACGCTGGAGACATCGCATAACCAGAGCTTGGATGAGCAGCGAAGGCAAGCCATCTTGAACTTTGCCAGTAGCCATGGAGTCTCTCTGGATCCAGAGCTGATCGCGTTCGCCGCACCAGATAGCAACCTCCTGTACGGTGAGGAAGCGGTTCGTTTGTCGCGTGAGATGATGCAAGGGAATCAGCAGAATGTTGGGCTTGATGGATTCGGCTCGGGAAACTTCAATGGCTTTCCTGGCTCAGGCTTGTCTAGTCCGTTCGGAGTTGGACGATGATGAAGTTCTCAATCCTGCTGTTCATTCTAACGTGCTGGATTTCCTGTCTGGGCTGTGTTAGCGGACTAACGACTTCATCTTTGGCTAAAGCAAACTTGTTGAGTAGTCTTAAGCCTACGTCCGCTCAGGCAGAAGAGTTGACGGCGGAGCAATCGGCTAAGGCCTGTTTGACTACGGCTAATGAGCTAGACCGACAAGACCATTTGCCCGAAGCGATCGCGCTTTACGAGCGAGCGAGAAGCATGAATACGGGGTTAAAGGGTGTTTCGCGTCGCTTAGCAGTGCTGTATGCGCGAACCAATCAAGCTGCCAAGGCACGAGCTGAATTTGACAGAGCGATCATGGAGAGTCCTAAAGACGCGAGCCTCCGCAACGATGCTGCGTACTTCTTCTTGCAATCAGGTGATCTCGCCAACGCCGAGATCCAGATTCAGGAATCGCTGCAAATCGAATCGGCTAACGCCAAAACCAAAATGCATCTAGCCTTGCTTAGAGCTAAGCAAGATAGGATGGACGAGAGTTTTGAACTTTTTGAGCAGGTTGTCGGACCGGCCGAAGCACACTCTAATCTTGGCGTAATTCTTGCCAAGGAAGGCCGATCGGAAGAAGCGATCGAGCATCTAGACCGGGCAAGGGAGCTTGATCCCAAATTGCCCGTCCCTACGGCATTTTTGTCGCGGTTGAGGAAAAATCCTCAACCTTCTGTCCACTGAAAACGGGAATTCCGTACCCGCTTCTAGTACGAAGCTTACGAGACAGGTGACTTAGGTACCTAACCACTAGGGTATTTCCCGCATATGGTTCTGCTACTGTAAGGCAGTTTCGTAAATATAATGGTGTCCTGCTCCAGCCCGCCTCCCCACCGATAGAGGGCCTCCCGAAATGACTTCTGTAGAATCATCTGTAAACATCCCTAAGCTGATCGAAGCCTGGCGTAACGGCGATCAACAAGCTGCGGATGTGATCTTCCATCGCTACCAAAGCCGACTTCTGATGCTTGTCTCTGGGAAGCTCAACGAGCGACTGAAGAAGCGGCTCGACCCCGAGGATCTGGTGATGTCCATCATGCGTTCTGCCTTTCGGGTGACCGCACAGAAGGATGTAGGCTTTCGGGATGAAACTGGCTTCTGGAAATGGCTGACCACGGTCGCGCTCAATAAAACGTACAACCGTATCGACAAAGAGACCACTATTAAGGCAGATTATGGCAAAGAGGTTGGTAGCGACTCAATGTTGGCGGATCATTTGCTGGCCGAGCCGACGCCGGATGATGTGGCCGGGGTAGCCGAATTGCTGGAGAAGATTTCGGCCAAGCTGAACGATGTTCAAGCAAAGATACTCCTCGCGAAGTTAGACGGCTTGTCGCATGCTGAGATTGCGGAAGAACTTGGCGTCAGCACCAAGACAGTCCAGCGCAACAGTCACGCCATTCGAGAAGCCGCCATCGAGGTTTTAGGAAAAGACGTTCCCGAATGGCTTCTACCGTCAGAGCCATCGCTGGCCGAACAGTTTGTTCAGTGCTTGAGCGAACCGCTCAAGGATTGGCTGCCTGACGAAGTTATCAAGGCTCATGCTGTTATGAACAATCAAGCGCTCGCTAGTGCCTTGCGGTCAGCTCAACCCGAACATGAAGTACTTAATGGCATCCGCAGCATAGCCAAGCACCGTGGAAATCATTCAGACTCAGAGACTCCAAAGCTCTTTAGTGCAGCGATCTACCTATTGGCAATTGCAGCAGCCAAGGTGCGGCTAGGAAAGAACTTGTCGACAGCTAGCGATGAAGAGCTAGCCAGTCGAATTAGGCAGATTTTGAAGTGCGATTGGATTTCCACGCAGGAACGTGACCTACTGAATAAGCTCGCTTCGTCGATGGATTAAACTCGAAACTCACTTGACCAGCATTCAAGGCACTTTTGTTTTTGAGTAAGAAAATTGAACATATTTGAAATTATCAACAAAGCTCGGATTATCCAAGATCCAGGCGTGCGAAAAGCGTTTCTCGATGGGATTGTCGAACTGGACAAAGCATCGAGAATAAAGATTGAAGAAGCACTTTCACTGGAATCTTCCGATGCGGGAGTGACTGAGCTAGACAGTCGAGTAGAAACGCCTTGTATAACTGCCAATTCGGACCAGTCGTTGACGGGGCTCTTTAGTGAAAATGGTGATACCTTCTCACCTAAAGATATTCAATCAACTCACAATGATGAATCTAGGCAATCGATTGCTTTACTCAGGAGGCATCTTGAAAAATCTGAACTTGGCAATATCGGTAGGGTCGGTCACTTTGAAATACTGGAGATCATTGGGCAAGGTGCTTTCGGCATAGTGTGTGAGGCACAAGATACGAAACTGAAGAGAAAGGTTGCGATTAAGTTTCTCGATCCAGAGCTTTCCACTAAATCTCCGCCTCGCAAGCGATTTCTAAGGGAGGCGAGGTCGGCGGCAGCAACAAAACAGGCAAATATTGTGTCTATTTATGCGGTTGAGGAGAATCCGATTCCGTACATTGTGATGGAATTCGTGTCGGGACTCAATTTGCAGCAGCAACTGGACTTAGAGGGGCCGCTTGAGGTTTCGGATGTGCTTTGCATTGCGGAACAAATCGCAGAAGCCCTGTCTGCCGCACATGCATCAGGTTTGGTGCATCGCGACATAAAGCCCGCAAACATCCTGGTGGAGACGCGATCGCCGCTAATTGTAAAACTCACGGATTTCGGACTTGCGCGGGCTGTAGACGATTATAGCATGACAAAAAGCGGCGTCATTGCAGGGACCCCACTCTACATGTCACCCGAACAGATCTCTGGCAGATCAATTGATGGTCGCTCCGATTTGTTCAGTTGTGGCAGCGTACTTTATCAAATGCTCACGGGCAGGCCTCCGTTTCGCGCTACTTCGACTATTGCGGTTCTTAAGCGAGTATGTGATGATGCACCTCGCCCTTTAAGCGAATTACAACCCGAAATTCCTGGTCAAGTATGTCGGCTAGTAAATCGCTTGCTTGAGAAAAGGCCAGAGGATCGGTTCCAAACGGCTCGCGAACTTCTGGCTGAGATTAAGAGTTGCTTGAAATCAATTCAGCCTGATGGTCAGCCAAATCCGCACATGACCACTCCGAATACTGCTATGAACCTTTTGCAGAAAGTCAGACCTTCTTACTTCAAACCCGTTGCTGCGACTGCTGTCGTCTCGGTGGTCATGCTCAGCATTGCTGCGATAATCACGTTTCAGCGCTGGACGAGTAAACATGATGCAAAAGATTCGAGCACATCGCAAGCATCGCTAATAGAACCTGTTCAAGTCGATTACTTCAAAGATACCCAAACACTTGAATTCGCGAACTTTGAGTTTCCTATATTTGATAGGGATACTCCTTCTCTGTCTTTTGCCTTTACTGACCAAAAAGCTCTGTTCGTTCAACCGGTGTATCAAGTTTCGAAAGATCACGCAAAGATTGGAATTGAGAAATGGCGTTTCGATCCCGAGTCGGGAGTCAGGGCATTGAAAACAAGAACCGCTAACTCATTGACTCTTGCGTACCCTCCGACATCGCTTGAGGATGGGGTTTATGGGGTTTTCTCTGAAACTTCTGCTGGCAAGCCTATCCCAGAATTCGCTGGATTATTCGCAATTAAGGGAGTTTGCAAACCCAAGATTGAAACTGTGCAGACCAATTCGGTGCGCAACGTTTTCAAGGTTAAGCTCGGGATTCGTAATGCTGGTGCTGCGACGTTCAGAAAGGGCATTTTGATCGCAGTGCTCACGGCGGATGGAAATCGTTTTTGTGATCGTCAGAACATACTCTTGCCAGACATTCCTCCAAATGAAATACACTACGAAACTTTGGATTGGTCGCTTGCTTCATACACAGGAATAGAGTTTTTCTGTCATGGCCATATCAATTTCCGAACTCACTACGACGAAAACTCTCTTTCAACGTTTAGAACAGATTCGGTAGCAATAGACGACAAAAAAAACGATGTCCCCAAGGACAGAGCTAAGTAGGTTGTCGAGCCGGATGATTCAATTTGTGTCTTTTGTCCTGATATTAGCGAAAAAGAATTCGATATTGTCAAGCAAATGTTCATAGGACGATCAGTCACGCGGGTCGAGACCCTAAAAACACTTGACACAAAGAACTCGGTCTGCCTGATGATCATCAATGAGCTGTCTCATAACAACCTTAGGAACTACAGTCTTCCTGAGTTGAGAAAGTCTCGAGTGGTTGGAATTGGATTTGGCGCAGCCAAAATGTTCGAAGATATGGGATTGCAGAATTCAGCTGGCCATTGTACTGATGGGTTAGGGGGAATACCGAGAATAATAGTGCGCGATAGCAGTGTATTAACTGAGTCGGATTTGCCGAGTCCTATTTTTCTTTTTGAGCCGCAAGTAATCGACAAGAGTGAAGAACGTTTTCATAACGAACATGTGTTCGGAGTGTATTTACCCCAAAGAGATGTCGAGGCCATAGCAATTAAAGCAGACGACCGAAAATACGCGTGTATCTCCAGAGATGGCACACACATACTAATTGGAGTAGATTCCTCTCCCCAAAATTGGTCCGAAGATTTGCGTCAGGTAATCAAGAAGATCTTTGAGCCGGTGAGATAACTTACGCCAACCTCTTCACCCCGTTCAACCACGAGTTCCGTACCGCTTCGCGGTAGCGCATTTACCAAAACGACACTTTACTTAACTTGGCAAATGTGCATCTGCTCGCAGAAGCGACTGATTCCTAATCCCCCTAAACAAATTGTGAAGCACAATCGTCAGAGAAACAAACGGTTCCTTATTCGCGTCGGCTTCGAGCGACTCGAGTGTCGCATTCCTCTTGCATTTGGGATCGCCCATGTCACTCCTGACCTAACTGATGTAAACAAGCTCTTCAAGACCACACCAGCCAATGTGGAGTTTTCGACTGGCTTGATTACTCAGCCCGTGAAGCCGTACCTGTATGGCTTCAGTAAAGGTTCTAACGATAATCCCGACAACCCCAACTCACCAGTTCGAGGGTTTGATGACGTAGTAATCGCGGGAGACTGGGGTGGGACAGGCTTTACATCTGTTGGCGTTGCCCAAAACGCCGATCAAACTCGACCGCCAAGCCCCGGTGCGGCCCTTCGCTTCTTGCTGGATACAGATCGAGATACAACTGCGGAGTATAGATTCCGTTTTGGATTTGCTAGTGACAAACCTGTCGTTGGTAATTTCGATGGATTGTATGGCGACGATATCAGCGTGGTTCGTGCATCCGATAATGTACTGACTTGGTATGTAACTACCGCATCCAATTCTCTCGGCCAAGCTTTTGTTCGTGACGATAGTGTTCAGCCGGTGATTTATCAATTCAGATTTGGCCAAACTGGAGATATTCCATTGACGGGCAAATTCGACAACGACCAGATTGATGATCTGGTTGTCGTTCGAAATGCGGGCAATGAATTGCGATGGAATTTTTACTTGTCGGCAAATCGGGCCTATCCTGCAAACAATGCCGAGCTTACGGCTACCCAATCAATTACCTTCGGGGCAGAAGGATTGAGGCCTATCGTTGGCGATTGGAATAGTGACGGACAAGATGATATCGGTGTGATCAACGCTGTAGATGGGCAGTTGGCAGTATGGGATCTTCAGTCGCTGGTCAAAGGAAGCTTCGGGTTCGAGGCAAGACAGTCTATTCAATTTGGCCAAGTTCAAGCAGGGCAGGCTAACGTATTTCTCACTGGCAACTGGGCGGGAAACTACTTCAATGGTGGCGGACCGGCACTAGTCAGTGGTCCGAACGATACTGGTAACTCTTGGTCAAGCGCAGCGGCATGGAGTGAAGGTCGTCCACCCAATGACGGAGAAACTGTCGTTATTGAACAACCAGCTAGTGTTCAAATCACGTTCGACACGGGTAGCTTCACAGGCAATTTGGTTACCACGAATCGGCTCAATGTCATCGGAGGCGAGCTGCAACTAGGCACGCTTTCAAACCTTGCTGATGTCTCGGTAAGCGGTGGTACGTTTAAGGCTGCCGGGAACCTGACACCAACAAGCTACACCCAAAGCAATGGCACGCTAGAAGTTCTCGCTGACGAAGCGCTAGGTACGGCCAGCCTAAACATAAGCGGTGGGACTGTTCGATCCACCATTCCGCAATCGACGAAAGCAAATGTTCGACTCAGCAATGCAATACAATTGTCTGGCACTGTCGCTTTTGAATCGCAGAATGACAGTTATCTTGTGTTGGGCGGCGCAATCAGCGGTTCGGGTAGCATCAACAAGGATGGCCCGGGGTTCCTATTCTTTCCCAACGGCACAGGCTCGCATAATGGAACTATCACAGTGCGGGAAGGAACTTTGATTCATGATGGTAGCAGCCAATTAAATAGTATCGTGCTCAATCGTGGCGCGCTAGAATTGTATGGACCCGGGAGCGCCACTACAGACATAGACGTTGTTGCGGGGGTATTGCTTGTACGCGAGGCAACCGCATTTGATCGGTTTACGATCCGGGCCGGTACTCAAAGGCTGGCCAATCCTGTGACAGCCAATACGCTGGAGGTCTTGGGCGGCTCAGTTACCATTGCATCTGCCAGTAGTTTTGGTACCACCGACAACAATGGCGGAACTCTCTTGATCGATTCTTCGGTCGGCAATGGCGGGACACTTCGTACACGAGGCAATGGTAGAACTGTCATTTCAGCTCCACAGAGTTTTGTGACTGTTGAGATCGATGGTGCAACGATTCAGTTGGAACAGTCTGCCAGAATCAATCCGCTGGGTAATGCAGCCAGTCTGACGATTACCAACGGTAGTCTACTTTCAAACATTGCAGCTTCGGTGGTCGGGACGCCCGAGCAGTATTTGGTTCCGAACGCGATCTCTGTTACCGGTTTGGCAACTATCGGTAATCTCAATGATGTTTCGAGCACAGCGGCCCTGAACTACATAGTCTTGTCAGGTCTTGTTTCAGGCGGTGGTGGCCTGCGCAAGGTTGGTAGTGGTTCCGTGTTACTAACTGCGAACAATAGTTACTCCGGTTCAACCACCATTGACGATGGTGAACTAATCGCCTCACACAGCAATGCACTTGGAGTCGCAAGCAGCGGAGTCCAAGTGAATGGAACAGGTACTAATCCCAGATTGGGTTTGTTCGGCAGCGTTACTATTGCTGAACCGATTAGTGTGGCGACGGGAGGACGCGTGGATCTTCGCGGCGGGGCGAACCTGACCTCGACATTGACTCTGAACTCAGGTTCAAGTCTGCTTGCAGAAAACGGTACAACTGTGTCGGGGCTTGTTACGCTTGTTGGAAACGCTAGTTTCGACAGTTTGGCTGTAGTCAGTGGCTCTTCAAGTCCGAATCCGGCTATTATCAGCGGACAAGTCACTGGCTCAGGCCGTTTGACAGTCAACACTCGCTTGGGTTTGGCTCTTCAGTTCTCCAACGCCAACAACAATTATCTTGGCGGTACGCTAGTTGCTGGCACTGGTCAGGCGCGGCTTGGGGTGAACCAGGCCATTCCATCAAGCGGTTCCTTGACAGTGGACTCCGGCGCAGAACTTGCACTTGGCGGCTTTTCACAATCGACGCCACAGCTTTTGGGTAGTGGCCGCATTGACCTAGGTGGAGGCTTGCTGAATG
This sequence comes from uncultured Pirellulaceae bacterium, assembly GCA_964458685.1. Lineage (GTDB taxonomy): Bacteria > Planctomycetota > Planctomycetia > Pirellulales > Pirellulaceae > Aureliella. The sequence continues at coordinate 9,191 of CAYWNG010000014.1, read as the reverse complement.
TAGACTCGGGTAGTTTCTCAGGAGTGCTAGCCGGTGCTGGCATCTTTCGAAAATCTACTGCCGGTACGTTAACTCTTTCTGGTTTGAATACCGCAATCGGATCTATTGAGGTACTGGCTGGCACGCTTGCGGCTGGAGCTGTTGCAACTCTTCCTTCTGTTCCCATCTCGCTATCACTGGGAGCGAATTTAGATATTCTGAGCAACAGTCAGCAGGTTGGAGCGATCTCAGGTAATGGGTCAATTCGTGGAACGGGCGGTACGTTGATCGTCAACAATTCAACTAACGGCCGCTTTGATGGGACAATCTCAGGAGCTTTAGGCATTCGCAAACAGGGCACCGGGACTTGGACGCTGGGCAGCTCTAACAGCTTTACAGGCGGAACGCAGGTTAGCGAAGGTAGTCTGATACTTGATGCGGTTAACGCACTGGGCGTTGGATCGCTCGCAGTGTCCTCGGGTGCCAGTGTCGACCTGCAACAAAATCAGCAAGTGGTCAATCTCAACAACGCAGGGGCAGTCCGAGCCGATGGAGTAGTGTTAAGCATTTCGGGTAATCTAACGAACACTAGTACTGCAACCTTCGCGAGTATAGGCGGCACTGTGCAAACAACGGGAACTTCTGGAGACCAAACGCTGAACTTTGGAAGTGCCAGTCCTGGTGCGGTGACCATTGCAGGTGGATCCCGCGTAGAATTACAATCCAGTGGCACCAACATCATTCTGTCGGGTTCACTGAATGTGCAGGCTGGAACTCTTGATCTAAATAACAAGATCGTTGTAGCCAGTGTTTTGACTTTGGATGGTAATGCAACGATCTCTGGCGCTGGTCAACTCACTAGCAACAGTATCGCGCAACTCCGTTCAGGCACGGTCGCAGTTGCACTAGCGGGCTCGAGCGGAGTGCGTAAAAGCGGTTCGGAAACGGTGGTTGTTTCCGCAGATGGAGTCTATCTGGGCTCAACGACGGTCGAGCAAGGTACGCTGGATGTGCAAGTCAGTCAGGGGTTGGGCCAAGGGGCCATTGATGTTGGGGCTTCGGGGGTACTTCGGCTTGCAGGAACGCATTCCATATCCCAACTTGATAACGCGGGCAGCGTAGTAGCGCCAAGTGCCACCATGCAACTTACGGGTAACCTAACGAACTCTGGCACTTTCTCCCTGGGCACACTTGAGACTTTTGGCACTAGTGGGACCACACAGCAAGTTCAACTTGGTGCCGATAGCCTCGTTAACTTAACAAGTGTCGGAGCAGCCAACGTCCAATTGAGTTCAACTGCTGCAAGCGTAAACATCACAGGTAGCCTAGCGGTCCAGGGCGGCTCGATCGATTTGGGCGACGAAGTTGTCTCGGCCGGTCGAGTTGTAGTAAATGGCGGCAGCACGACAGAGATTCGCGGAACAGGCTCGCTGACTAGCTCAGCGGCCTTCGATCTTCGAAGCGGAACTGTGGCTGTGTTGTTACGAGGTTCCGCAGGGGTAACCAAGAGCACCGCAGAAACTGTTTCACTACTCGCAAGCAATAGCTTCACAGGTCCAGTGACGATCCAAGCTGGTACTCTGATCGCAAACGCCGCCAACTCCATTGCTGGGACGGTAACTGCGAATCAAGGTACAACGTTGGACATTCGTGGCCCTCAGAGCATCGGAACACTGCAGAACTCCGGAACATTGATTGCAAACTCGAGCATCATCCAACTGGCCGGTGATCTTATCAATACTGGCCAGTTTCAGCCTGGTACTAGCAACTTAGTCCTTGTTTCCACCGGTAGCCAAACTATCAATTTGGGCAATAGCGGAGCACATTCCATAACCTCACGTGGTGGCGGGACCATCTCGCTGCAATCATCCAGCAATGCGATTGAGCTCTCAGGCCAGTTGATATTCGAAAGAGGGAGAATGCAGATTGGTTCGAACGCAATCAGGCTAGCTAGCCTTTCTCTCGATGGCGACTCAGTTATTGAGGGAGCGGGAAGTGTGACAAGCACGTCCGACTACGATTTGCGTAGCGGAACTGTCGCAGTTGTGTTGAATGGTAGCGTCGGCATTAGAAAATCTGGCAGTGGGGCCGTAAGCCTGCAAGTTTCTAACTCGCTTACTGGCTCAACCATCCTAGTCGACAATGGTTCGCTAAGTGCGACCGCGAGCAACTCGCTTCCTTCGGGCAACCTTGAAGTAGGTTCTGCGGCCACGCTTGCTGTTGCGAGTACTCAATCCATTCAATCGCTTGTCAACCAAGGTACTATTAACGCGGGTTCATCTACCCTTCAGGTTCGAGGCAATTTTTCAAGCCCTGGAACGTTCAATGCGGGCTCAGGGACGATAGTCATGAATGGTAGTGGCGAACAACTGCTGCAAGCTGGCGCTAACCAGTTAAGTAGCTTGACCGTAGCAGGCCAAGGTAATGTAATTCGTCTGACTTCAGCGGGCACAGCATTGAACCTAACAGGTCAGTTGAGTATTCGGTCCGGAAGTCTAGAGGTAGCCAACACTGAAATTTCAACCAACACATTTCTGTTGGATGCGGGAAGTGGTGATGCGATTCGTGGATCGAGCAGCCTAGTTAGTGCATCGGACTTCGATGTGCGAAATGGGGTCGTGGCTATTTCATTGGCTGGGACAGCGGGATTGCGGAAATCCTCTGCGGGTACGGTGCGGCTAGATGTGCCTGCCGGTTATCAAGGAGCCACGCAGATCATCGAGGGTAGTTTGCTAGTCAACACTCCCAACGCTATTCCGACAGCGTCGCCCATAAGTGTTGGCCGTTCAGGAACAGTCGACTTTGGCAACTTTTCCGCAGAAGTTCACTCGATTGCCAGCCAAGGGAATGTTCGGGTGGGTGAGGCTGAATTGAGTCTAGCGAACGATCTAATCAACGAATCAAGCGGCACCTTCACCGCAGACTCTTCGACGCTGATTCTCAACGGCAGTCTTATCAATCAAGGTAATTGGCCTTCACCAGGAGCATCGCTTACATGGGAAGGAACGAATGACTTACAGCGACTACAGGCCAATAACGCGACATTTTCAAGCGTGATAAAGAGCAGTGCGGGCGAGTTGATCGTGGAGGATTTGGTGACGGTAGAAGGTGAGTACCGACAGTTGAGCGGAGATCTAAGGTTGACCTCGGGCGATCTTTCGGTTGGAACACTGGTTTGGAATCAAGGAGTTTTAAACAGCGATGCTACAGACCAATCGATTGGCCTAAACATTCGCAACTCGGCCACATTCGAAACTGGAACCCTGAACGCTCCCATTCAGGGCGGCAGCGTTTGGACTAAATCTGGAGAGGGCGAAATAACGTTCTCCGCGCCCATCGAGTACGAATTACAACTGCAGGTTAATCAAGGCCAGGTCATCATTACGCAGAATGCCTCCTTGCCTGAGCAACGCGACTTGGAAATTGCTGACGATGGTAGCTTGAATGTTCAAGCCGGGACCGCGTCCTTCGCAAATGTCAATGTCACTGGAGAATTGAATGTCGGGACAGCCAGGCTCGTCGTTCAACCAGTTGCCAGGAACAATCAGATAACGCCGGAAGTTTCAATCGTCTCAGGTACAGTTTCTGGCTCAAGCGGTTTGCTAAAGCTGGGTGCAGGTACACTTGCGTGGAGTGGTTTCAATCAGATTGCTGGAACATACGAGATCGATGACGGGATCTTTGAGCTTACCGGTAACTCAGCTCTGGCAGCCAGTTCAAGTCTCTTAATCAATGAACTCGCAAGAGTGAGCGTTGTTGGCTCAAGTGTTGGCAATAGCTCTTTGTTGGGTGAAGGCGAGCTGAGTGTCGGTGCGAACAGTCAGTTTGCAAGTCAAGGCGGTGTTTTTTCCGGAGCTATCAGCGGATCTGGAATCATTGCCAAGCAAGGTCCGGGTGACTTGGAGCTTACTCGACAAAGTCTGGGGGCTTTCAATGGAAACTTGAATGTTCAATCGGGCAGTCTAACGGTCAATGGGAATTTTCCTTCGGCAAGAACGAATGTCGATGGCGGAGCTACTCTACGCGGTGGGGGCCAACTTGGTGACACTACCATCCTTAGCGGTGGCTCACTCAGCCCTGGAAATAGTCCTGGGATAATGACGCTCGCAAATCTGAACTTGGAATCTGGCGCAGCCTTGGTCATGGAGCTAGAAGGACGGCAAGCTGGCGAAACCTACGATCAACTAGCCGTCACAGGTGATGCAAAACTCAATGGCAATCTAGTAGTGCAAATTAGTCCAACGCTAAGCTCGACTTTGTCGCCCATTGATTTCTTCGACTTGATAACATTTGCAACGATCGAGGGAACGCCCAGTCTCAGCTTATCCGCTCAACTTGGGAATCTGAACATTCGTTCGGCCATACTTCCTGGCAGCTATCGCCTGATTGTCGAGGCACCCGTGCCGCCCACAACTCCCTCAAATCCTGATAGCCCCGAGGGTCCGCAAGAGGAGACAGGATCTGCGGACGGCGACAATGTGCAAGAACTGCCTGCGGCTGAAGCTTACAGAGACGAGCGAGCTAGCGAGATTATCTTGTATGTAAGCACGAAAGAAATGGGATCCCAAAATCAAGCTACTTTTTCGGATGATCCGACAGATATACAAATCCCGCCGATTTCAAATGTCATTTCCGAAGCCGATGCAGCAGTCGCTGCGATCGATAAAGCGATGGCGGATGGACTATCGATGGATGAAGCAACAGCGATCGTCGCTAGTGTCAAGCCACTTACGAAGGAACAGCTTGAGAGCTTACCTTTTCCCGAACTCAATACTGTGGCTACAGCAGATGACTTTCCGAAGTGGACTGAGCCTAAGCAGCCTGATTCCGAGCCACACATCGAGGCGATCGTCGGTGGAATTGCGACTACCGTGTTTGGGCTTGGGCTGGTGTGGTTTGCCTATCGACGAACCAAACTAGTCAACTCAAAGAAGGAAGAGGCTGAGCAAGCATCAATTAGCTCCCTGCTTAATCGAAGAAATGCTAGTGGGCAGTTGAATAAGTCAGATTCAACGAACACAGAATTGAAGGAAGAAAAGCTTTGGACGAACAATTGAGACAGCCGTTGACTCTCGAAGAAGCCAAGGCAGTTCTTCGCCAGCAATGGATAGATGGCAATCCCAACTTGGATCAATTGGTCAGTCAACTGATCGATTCTAGCGATACTTCCTTGCTGGAGCTTGTTCTAGCTGATGCATCGGAGTTGTTGCGTGAGGGTAAACTTGCAACTGCGGACCTTTACATCGGTAGTTTTCCCCAGTTGGGTCCGCTCCGAGATGAGTTGATATCCAAGCTCGCTTCATTGGAGAATCAACACACTCAGCAAAGTGGTCTGCAGGATTCCTCAAAAGCTGCTTCAATAGACTTCTTTTCCCAGCAGTCTGTAGATAAAACACAAGTATTTGACTCCAACCGATTAAGTGACCAAAAAAAGCCTCGACAACCTTTACAGACATGTATCAATGAAGACGACTTTCCCAACGAGATTGGCAACTTCAGAATCATAAGACTTATCGGAACAGGCACATTCGGACGAGTATTCGAAGCGATCGACAAGCGACTAGGGCGTAGGGTGGCCATTAAGGTCAAGGATGGTACCGAGAACAAAGGGCTATCTGACGATTTCCTGCACGAAGCAAAATCGATTTCCAAGCTCGAGTACCCAAATATCGTTAGACTGTTGCAAGCAGATGAAACGCCAGATGGCGTTGGTTATCTGGTGTACGAATTCGTCGACGGAGAAATGTTGGCTGATCGTATCAAACGATACGATTACAAAATTGAAGAGTGCGTTGAGTGGATTGCGTCAATCGCCGATGCGCTGGACTATGCTCATCGCCGAGGCATAGTACATCGAGATATTTCACCTCGCAACATCATGATTACTAGAGATGGAATAGCTAGATTGCTGGATTTTGGACTTTCAAGCATCGATGGTGGATTTCCCAAGGATGATAGCAATAAGATCTTGGGAACGCTCGCATTCATGTCACCAGAGCAAGCCAGCGGAAATCCCCATTGGGCAACCTCCCATTCGGACATCTTCTCCCTTGGTAGCGTGCTGTACTATGCGTTGACGCAAAAGCTTCCCTTTGATGGAAAAAGCACCTTCGACACACTCGAGCGCATTCAGAAAGCTTCGCCAGCACCGCCCAGAAGCATCGCGGAGAATATTCCTGTAAAGCTTGAAGAAGCCTGCCTGCGAGCCTTGGCCAAAGAACCTCAAGCTAGGTTCTCCACAGGAGCCGATATGTCGGCGGCTCTAATCAATTCGTTGTCCATGCCGGTGGTTCAGCATAGAGGCAGTAGCGCTTCATCCTCCTACGTCATCCTTGCATTAGGCGTGTTGGTGGCTATCGCGGGAATTTCTGTGACAGTCTTTGGACTCATGGGGACAGGCACCAAGCAGGTAACGGAGATGCCAGAGATAACCGACTTCGATATTTTGGCCGATCAAGGTGGTCCGCAACGTTCACTCATCTATCGCGATGACAAAGTTAAGCAAGTTGAGACAATAAGCCAGGGCATTATTTCATGGAGTAATGGAGTCCTTTTGAATGTAAAGGCAGAGATCCCCACCGGCCATAAGGCTCGCCTTTTCCATTGCCGCTATGAAGTCGATTCAAGTACAACTCTTGATAAACTAGGCGAAAGTGGAGTCTGGACATGCGAAGACTTCATTGAGGCAGGCCATCCCGTTGATAGAAGTAAACTGGCCCTGGGGCCAAACATTCTATTGTTGGTCTGTTCCTCTGAGCAGGAGCTATTGCCTCACCCTAAAGAGCTTCCGCAGCCTCTAAAGTTCACAGAAAATTCTAGGAGCGCAGATAAACTTGCAGCGTCACAAGAAGACACACACATAGATCGAGAATATATTTTTCATTCCAAGAAATTCAGAATAGATGAAGATAGGTTGTGGTCACACTCCTATCAACTCAGTGGAGAGTCGTCAGGTAGCACGAAATTGCTCCGCGAAGTACGTCGGGTCTGGAATAGTCCTTCCGTGTCAAAAACAGTCGAGATGGCAAACTACTTGCAACAGAAAAAAGTTGAATACGTCGGCGTCGCTTTCTTTGTGAACGAGTAGTAGCCGGGAAATCCATGAAAATAGCCCTACCTCTAATTTGCGTCATTTGTTTGTGTGCACCCTTCGGGAGAACACAAACAACGGCTCAATCACCGGCCACTCCGAACGCGGATTCGTCGGCCAGTATTACACAAAGGGGTGTGCTATTTGACTTTCCTTGGTCTGGAGAGTTGCACCAGTTTTTCGATGCTAAAGATGAGGGGGCTCTAGCGAAGACCGATGCAATACTTGAGACTTTGATAAAGAGGGGTAAGAATGCTTCTTTTGAAATTCAGGCATTGCGAGCTCAGTTAGTCTTGTTGATGAAGCAGGACGACGAATCGCTTCGTATTTCGATGCAGCGACTGGTCTCTAGCGAGAATACTACTTGGTCACTGCTTCTTGCGCTTGAGCAGATGGAACTGCGTCTGGGTGGTCCACAGTCGGCATTTCGGACTGAGCTTGAGGAATTGATCAAGAATCGTTGCGAACGATTTCTCATAGCCTATCTGAAGAACGCGTACACAACCAAGGAAATCAGCCTGCGAGTTTGCCAAGCTGTGTCGCGTATGCGAGACGATAGAGTCGCTCTAAAATTGCTTGAGCAGGCGTCAAAAGCAATTGAGTTGCGTGGCGGGTCAGATAACCTTCCAATCGCAATACTTGAATCCGAACGACTGCTTTCGCTGGCATCTAGCGATGAAGCGTTCAAGAGTAGAGCTTACTCCAGTTTTGGGCGGCTTTGTGAACTTTTGGAAAACGATCCCGAACACCTGAAGTCTCATCCCTTGGCTCTCGCCAAGGCTCGACGTACTTTAGCTACGCTGGAATCCGACGAAGAAAGACGAGTCGTCATCCTGAAACTTGCCGTTGAAGATCTTGCCGATACAAGACTTGCTACGGATTCTATTCCTGAGCGTTGGCTATGGGAAGCTCGAAGAGAGCTGAAGAACCCTGCAGGATTAACCGAGTCACAACAGGCCGAGATGCTGCTACGGTACCGTCGGGAGACTTTGAAGGCGGCATCGCTACTTGATGGTTATTCTTTGTGCGGAAGAAGAGATAAGGGGCAGAAGTCAGCAGAGTGTCTCAAGCATTTAGAGCTGTTTAGTGTCGCAAACGTTGAGGCTTCACTCAAAACACTGACGCAGTTACAGCGGAGTTTCAAGGTTAGTGGAGTCGATCAACTTCGTACGCTATTCAGCCTTGCTTCGATTCGGGGTGCGATTGAGTCCAGGGACACGCAGGAAACCTTAGATAATTCTATGACGCTCGCATGGAGTCTCACCAAAGAACAGAGCCTTAACAGTAGCTCCCGTAGAATGGTGTACGAGTGCATAGTCGCCTGGATTGAATCTCATGTGAAGAATGGCATTCTTACAGCCAAGCATCAGCAGCTACTTCCGTCAGCCGATCTCGCCATCGAAACACTCAAAAATGAACAGGAATTTGAGCAGCATGTTGATCTGGTCAAGCGACTTCGTAAATCGCAACTCGCATTAAAGCTTGCTCGCGATTGTCTCTCGGATGTGATTCAGCTAATTGATGATTCTCGAAGTAGGGCGACGCTGGAGCCTCTACTGCTGGATTCACTGGAACTTCTACTCGCTATCCGCGCGTCGGATCTAGCCGGCGCTGAAGTACTCCGGGAGAGTATTGAATGTACCTTAAAATCCGTAACTGATCCGGAAGCCAAGTTGCTACCGCTGTACGCACTTTCAGAGTACGAAGTCGAGTACGGCATGTATGGGAAAGCTATGCTTGATTGGGATCAGAACCCCATTGCACGTCTAAATAAGGCAATCGAGGAATTGGATGAGAAGGGAGTTGCTTTAAAAGGGGGCACATTGAGTCGCTACAAGTTGGGAAACCAGCTTCATATTGCCATTGCTAGTTTACAAATTGGCTCGACTAGCGAAGTTATTCCGGACCACCCTCTACAGACTTTGCTCGAAAAGACTGAGAAATCATTCGATACACACGATAAAGGAAAAGAAGGCGACTCGATAGCTCGACGAATCCTATTGCGCATCGTGGAATCTGCTGAGGGTAAACGCACGGAGATTCATCGTCGTGCCGCAGTTGCCTTGGCAGCGGACAAGCTAATGTCCATCAAGTCTTCAGTAGCTAAAAGGTCCGACGAAGC
>CAYWNG010000013.1:0-25416 GCA_964458685.1 uncultured Pirellulaceae bacterium | reverse complement strand
GTTAATCTGGTCCGCAAGTTCATTTTCAGAAACCAGTTCGAGCAATTCCTCGATCTGACTCGGTTGTAATTCAACGACATCTTTACGATCAGCGATCAGGTAGTCCGAGATCTGCGAAAGTGATTCAGACCAGAGTTTGTCGAGCGCCGTAAGATCGGCCTCCGAGGGAAGCCGGTCCACTTCGGCAAGTCGGGACTCCAGCTCGTGAATCCAATCAGCGATGCGCTGAAAGCCGAGAATGGCGGTGTTCCCTTTGACTGTATGGATTAGCCGCTTGCAAATGAGCTTATCTTTGCATTCGCGTATTGAAGCGATTAGACCAGCCGACTCTTCCAAGTGTTGGTGGAAGCCGCTTTGATCCTTAAGAAGATTGCCAATGAGCTTGTGAAGTTCTCTGGCTTCGGTTTCAATCCGCTCGGACTCTAACTGTCTCGTGATATCACGAATCAGCACCAACACCTTGGTTGTGTGTCCACTTTCTAAGATCTCTCGAAAACCCAGCGAAAAGAATCGGCCATGCAGCGTGAATTTTTCGGGTGCCTGCGCGGCGGCTACTTCGAAAGGAAAGACTTGCGAAGCGATCTGATCAAAGGCTATTTCCAAGTTTGATGCAAACTCTTGATCTTCGGCTCCGAGGTAATCCCAAAGCTTCGCGCCTTCCAGAGCTTTCCCGCACCACTTCGTGACTGTCTTGGATCGTTCTGGCAAAAGAACGCCATCCAATCCGACTGACAAAACACCTTCGCCCGTGTTATCCAGAATCATCTGCAATGAAGCCGTGCGCTCAGCTACGATCGCTTCCAAATTTGCATTTGCAGCGGACAACTTGGCGGATAGTTCTTCAAGATATACGTTCTGTGATCTCAGCGCTACAACGCTCTGACCGACTCGCATACCCGCAGTAACCGACAGAACAAGACCAACGATGGTAACAATAACTGTTGCCAATCGGCTTCCCCAAATTGTCGCCGAAGCACTCTTGTTGGCATCGTGAGCCAGAACTTCTGTGAACTCTCGCAGCGTATTAATATGTGCATTCAAATTTCTTGCGGTGAGGGCGGCAATAGACTGTATCCCAAGAACTTGCTGATCCTGGGCCAGCATCTCGCGACGAATTGAGGCCAAGCTGTCTTTGTGACTTTCGTTGCCAACTCGATCTGCTAGTTCCAAAGCAACAGCGCGTATCGAAGCAATTCTTCCAGCGATCTTGCTGCCGCTGGTAAATCCAATCAGCTTCTCAAGTGATTCATGGATCTGTTGTCGATTTTGACTTAGCTCGTTAGCGATAAGCGAGTTCATCGAATCTTGACTAGTAGCAAGTCCTACTTTCCCCGCAAGTACTCCCAAACGCAGTACGGCAGTGTCCAATTCGCTGATCGTGCTCAGTTGTACACGCGCGTCGCCGATGACAGCCGCTCGAATCTCCGCCTCATCCAGTTCGTGTTTGTCGAGTTGTTGACTAATCCTTCGCAACGACGCAACATACTCCAGCCTAAGAACTCCAGCGGCTCCGGCGGATTCGATCATGAGCTTCTTTAAATCTGAATCCAGGGATGCTACGGCGGATTCGAATCGTTGATGGATAGCCAAACCTCGTGCTGCCGAGCTGTACAGTTGCGAGTCGGCGTGCAAGAACGCTTCAACATCGTGCTGGATGTTGCTGAGGGAATCCTTGGGATAGGCAGGGTGATCTCTCAGCTCAGGTGTACTTAAAAGCACTGTCAATGCGCTGTGGTTCGATCGAATTGCAGTCTCTTCGGCCTCACGATTCTTGAACTTCTCCAAGTCCGTAGTATCGGCCGCGACGATTTCGTTTTGTCGCAGAAACATATCGCCGACCGCCGCAGTCAATTCTCCCAGTTTGCGTTGCGTTGGCACAATCCGCTCAGTCAATCGTGCTTGCGAATCTCCCAGACGGTTCTGAACGATGATCAAAGTAGCCGTGAGGGCTACCAGCAAAGTCGCTCCCACCAGGGCAATAAGCTTGATGTTCTTTTCGATCGACTGATTTTTTCTCTGGCTTTCTTGTGAGTTACTCACTTTGTGACCTCGCTTGATTTGAGATCTTGCCACTGCAACGCTTGGAACTGTCCGTCACGAATGATGGTTGGCCAAACTCGATGGCTGAATTGATGTTCTGTTTTGGAAAGTCTGTGGCGAATGCCCAACCCGAGGTCAAACTCACGACCTGACTCAATTGTTTGCACGAACAACTCGGGGTCACAATTCGAAGGACTGGCGCTTAAGGCTTGAACGAACGCCTTAGCGGCCAAGAAGCCTTCGAAGCTGGCGAACGTTCGATCCGATTCGGCTAGAATTGATTGGAATTCAATCGCCGCCGGGCTATCACCATTGGGTAGCGGCACAACTTGAGTCACGATCACGCCCTCGTTGTCAGCTCCCAAAGCTTGGCTTAGAGCTTCACTGCCGACAAACGATACATTCAAAAAGATCGGCTGAAAGTTGTACTCTTTGGCTAACTTGATGAAGCGAGCACAAGGAGCATAAGCGCCAACCATAATGACAGCGCGAATGTTACAACGAGGATCTAGCAAGCGGCTTAGGCCATCTTCGATATCTGAAGTGTTGCGAGTGTAACGGCCGTGAGGCTGATTGGCAGCGGCCGCAAAGCCACAACTTTCCAGTGCTCGAACGGCTCCTTGCCAGCCCGCATCGCCGTATGCATCGTTCTGTGTGAAGAAACCGATTTCGTTGGGCTGAATGCCAATTTCAGAAACCAGCCCACGAACCATCTCCGCTGTCTCTTCGGCATACGATGCGCGATAGTTAATGACGAAACGGTCTGGCGGAGTTTTACGAAGCAAGCCAGCGCCGGTAAAGGCGCCGAAGAGCGGAATTCTCTTTTCGTTAGCAATCGGAACAGCAACTGCTGCGGTGGGAGTTCCAACGTTTCCGATAACGCCCAACACCTTCTCTTCATCGATCAGTTGACGCATATTCGGTGCGGTACGAGCTGGCTCGTAGGCATCATCTTTCGCGATCAATTCGATGTTTCGTCCGTGGATACCACCCTGTCGATTGACATGTTCAAAGTAGGCTTCGATACCCTTTCGCATTCCATTGCCTAGCGCTTCGGCAGGCCCAGAGAAAGCCGCAGACATGCCGATGCGCCATGTCTTGGGAGTGACACCAGAGTGGTCCGACGCTGCTTGTCCCAGCTCGGTCCTCTGACTCTTGTCACCTCGATTCTCATTGTCCGATACGCTACCAGTGGAAGCTACGTTGTGTAGTCCAACATCGCCACGACCTTCGATGGCCGTAGTTTGTAGAATGGTCAAAGTCCATGTGAAAACGATGCACAGCAAACCTAAAAAGGCTTGCGCGCCCTTTTTAGCCCCCGACATAACGTAGTGCCCCTACTCGCAGTCAAAGAAAAGTCGCGTTGCCCATCATTCGGTCGGTGATGAGCCGTCGGAAGCATAGGTTGGCGTTATGGAGAAACGAATCAACAGCTACTGAAATCCCAGTGATTCAATGAGTGTCGCACGATGTAATCCAAAGGTTCGATTCATTCGTTACGACCGGAATTTGCAAACCACTAGAGTCGCATCGCTTGAACGCAGATGAACGCCGGTCGTTGCATCAACGAGAGATAGCGCTTGGGGTCCGCCCTTTTGAAATCGTCTGTCGGTAGAGGCTCCACAACCTTCGTAAGCTGAAATCCATTTTCGATCAGCGGCGCGAAGAGCTCTTGCAACGATCGGCGATAGCTGGGCATGACCACATGCTTGCCAAAACCCTTCCAAGTACACTCCACCTGTTCGACTGAAAAGTACTGAGTCGTCTGATAATACTCAGCGTCAAAGGCAGGATGGCCGCATGAAAACTGTACCAAGCCTCCCGGCTGGAGTATCCGTCTGAACTCGGCGAAAACAAGCCGCCAGTCTTCGATATAGTCCAAGCTGAGCGGTGCATTGACAAACGCGAACTCGCCCGATTCGAACATATCGAGCGGACGTGACATGTCCACTAAGCGTAGATCCGCGTCTGCACCAAGGCGCTGCCGAGCCAGTTCCAGCATGCGATCGCTCATGTCAATCGCAGTTACAACAGCACCGCGTTCCAAAAGTAACTTTGTGTAGACGCCTGGACCACAACCAGCATCAAGAACTCGCTTACCCACCAGCTCCGGCCACATCGCAACCATCGTCGGACGATCGTAGTACGCATTGTGCGGCTTGGTCTCAATGTGCGCAGCGTAGTGATCCGCAAGATCTTGATAAGCGTCGTAAGCTAGCGGTTTAGATTGATTGGCAGTCATTTTTCAGGCGGTCCACTAACAATTTCTACAGAACAGCGGTTCTCTTCCAATGAGCTTACCCGCTTAAAGTCTCCAGCATGGGCGGCAGGTTATGGTTGAACAAACACATCTACCCAAGCTTCTCTTCCGCCGTCATTCCAGCGAACTACGGCCTGAGCACCTCGGAGCCAAAGTGCAAGCTGCGGCTCGTACGGATCGATTCGACGAATCTCGTCGGGGCAAAGTGGAGTCAGACAGTAGCCTTGGACTTCAAAACTTGTTGCCAGAGTATAGAGAGCTTCACTTAGGAACTGCATCGCCTTGCACTCCAAGCTATCTGACTCATATCTGAACTTGATGAAGAGGACTCCTAATCCTTCAACGAGCGGAGCAGATCGGCAGGCTTCTTCATTTGTCATGGACCGCCGCAAGATGTTGATCGCGTACTCAGGAGCAACATCTCCACAACATCGATAGCCGCGTGCAATTGCGTCAACGACCAGTTCACGAAGCTGTTCATCGGTTGCTTCGACTGCTTGTGGAACAAGATAAACGCCCTCGTGGTTTGGCTCGGCGTCAACGCACAATTTCACACGCTTGAGCAGCTCATTGCCTCGAGGAACCGGCGCAAAGGCCTTAGCTAAGTGATCGGGCTTGCGTCGAAGATCCGCCAAAACACCAATCAACTCTTCGGGGTCTTGGAATGGTGGAATTGAAGGATCGTCAAGTAGCTGGTGCCAAAGGTCAAGCCACTCGCGTATCGGGTCTTTACTCATATCGCTTGACTTTAATTCGATTGCTGGAACCTCTGTGAGAATCGCCCCTGAATTAGGTTCGTGGACTAGGTTCATGGACTGGGTTCGTGGACTGGGTTCGTGGACTGGGACATCAAAAACTCATTCTAACCGAAGGCACGCTGGAAAACGCAAAGATCTACGTGCAGATATGTTTCCTACGTCCAAGAGTCACACTCCGCAAGACGAGTCAAATTCTAGCTGTCGTTGTAGCCCCGCGAACAGGTTGCTTCAAGGTTGTAATTTGTTGGAGAGTTCCTGGTACACTAAAGCGTCATTGCTGAATTGCAACTCACACCAAGAGCCGAAATAAACGTGATCAACAACGATCGCAAAGCGAGTCAACTATCCAACGAAGAAACTGTTCGCCAGAAGTCCCCTAGGTTTTTTGGGATAAAGACCACACCCCACTACTCTTTCGCTTTTCTTTTGAAGGATGCTGTAGCTGGTTTGGTTCTCACGGCAATCCTATTGCCGGCTGGAATGGGCTACGCTCAAGCTGCAGGATTGCCTGCCATTCATGGGCTGTACACGACCATCGCTGCTCTTGTTGTCTATGCGATTTTTGGACCAAGCCGAATTCTAGTCGTGGGACCGGATTCTTCACTTGCTGCATTGATTGCTGCGACGATTCTGCCGCTTGCTGGAGGCAGTGTTGAGCGTGCCGTAGCGTTGGCAGGGGCGCTTGCTGTGATGACGGGTGCCATTAGTATTGTTGCCGGTCTGGCAAAGTTTGGGTTTGTGACCGAGCTAATCTCTAAGCCCATCCGCTATGGTTACATCAACGGGATTGCGATCACGGTGATCGCTGGCCAACTACCGGCCTTCTTCGGCTTTTCGGTATCTGTATCTGAGTTCCCACAGGAGATGCTTGCGTTCATCAATGGACTATTCCAAGGACAAGTGAACTTGGCTTCGGTGATGATTGGTGCAACGTGCATGATAGTGATTTTGGGCTGTAAGCATTGGGCTCCTGCGATTCCCGGCGTCTTGATTGCAGTCGTCGGCGCAACCCTTGCAGTGACATTTATTCAGCCTTTAGAAAAAGCTCAACTTGCAGTGGTGAGTGCTTTGCCGCAAGGTCTTCCAGCCCTGCGACTACCCAGCGTGTCGCTTCAGGATTTGCGTGAGATGCTGAGTGGATCGATCGCCATTGCATTGGTTGCTTTCGCCGATTCCAGCGTACTTTCGCGAGTCTACTCGCAACGCGGCGGATACAAAGTCGATTCAAACAAGGAACTTGTATCGCTCGGAATCGCCAACCTAGCGACGGGACTTTTCCAAGGTTTCTCAGTGAGTGCCAGCGCTTCTCGAACGCCAGTAGCCGAGCAAGCCGGCGCAAAAACACAAGCAACTTGCTTAGTCGGAGCGTTGCTTGTTACTCTCTTGTTGTACTTTGCTCCCACACTGCTTAAGAGCATGCCACTTACTGCGTTGAGTGCTGTTGTAATTTGCGCGTGCCTAAGCCAAATCCAGATCTCTCAGGTAGTTCGCTTGTATCAACTGCGTCGCAGTGAATTTATCATCTCAATTGCCTGTTTTTTGGGAGTCGTTGTGTTGGGAGTCATCCAAGGGATCTTTATCTCCGTTGGCCTAGCGCTCATCGCGTTTATCTGGCGAGCGTGGCGACCACACAATGCAGTTCTCGGGCGAGTTGATGGGCTCAAGGGCTATCACGATGTTTTGCGTCACCCCGAAGCAAAACGAATTCCCGGTCTCGTTCTGTTCCGTTGGGATGCTCCACTTTTCTTTGCAAACGCGGCAGTCTTCGAAGAGCGAGTTGAGCAGGCAATCGCTCTCGCTCCTACGCCGACGAAATGGGTCGTAGTCGCTGCCGAACCCGTGACAGACGTCGATATCACAGCCGCAGATATGCTTGCGGAGCTTGACAAAAAACTCCACCAGGCTGGGATGGACCTCTGTTTTGCTGAGATGAAGGGACCAGTTAAAGACATTCTCAAGCAATACGGGTTATTCGATTCCTTCGGCAACGAGAATTTCTTTCCAACCATCGGCCAAGCTGTTGATCGGTACTTAGATGTTCACAAAGTTAATTGGCAGGACTGGGATGATGCCACAAAAACCAACCAGCACCGTCCATAGCTATCGCTATCCGAGTCGCATGTCTAATTTTACTTGGGTCATCTACTTGGAGGCAGTGACTCGGGTACCGCTTCGAATTTGGTCGGTTGGGTGAAGAATCACCAAATCTCCTCGTTCGAGACCTTCACGAATTTCTGTCTCGTACCCATTGGAAGCCCCAATCACAACAGGAACGAGTTCAGCTCTGGAGTTCCGCACGCGATAGACATGCCATCTTTCACCATGACGAAAAAGCGATCCTGAGGCGACCTTCAACGAATCTGGATTTGTTGACTTAATCACGATCCGTGCCTCTACTCGAAAGCCGTCTCCGAGAGCTTGTCGAGCCTCCCATGGATCGACGAAATCGCCTATCACATTGACTCGCTTTTCTTCAACTCCCAAGGCCGAGACCTTCAAAAAAGCGGCTGGCTCAATCCGCCTTACTCTTCCATTCAAGGTTGAGTCGCCGCCCCAATGCTCGATGAAGATCTTGGCACCCGGTTGAATTCGAACCGCTTCAGTTGAAAGGATATCGAGGACGATTTCCAGATTCTGGATATCGCCTATTTCAAGAAGCGGTGTTCCTGCATTGACGATCCCTGCATCTTCGCGGAAAACTTTCAAAACACGACCAGATGTCGGCGCGACGATTGTCACAGGATCACCTATCTTCCGGTCGGTCGATTGCATTAGTCCTGCGACCGCCTGCTCAAGCTCGAACTCGCGTACCTTCAAGTTGAACTCAGCCGCACGAACATTGGCTTTAGCTTGACCAGCTTGGTGCTCAGCCTCCTCCATCTCGGCCGCCGAAATGGACTTTGAAGTCGCCAAGTTCCGCGCTCGTTCAAGATGGTGCTCTGCCAAATTCGAAACCTCAATGGCGCTGGCCAGCACCGCACTCGCTTGCTCTTTTCCGGCTTCCGCAGCTCGCACTCTCGCTTCGCTTTCCGTTTGAGCCCTTGCATCCAAAAGGCTTGGGTCGGCGGGAAGCAATTTCGCTATCTCAGTCCCAGATTGCACAACTAGATCACCTGGATGTAGCTCAAGTCGCAGAAGATGGCCCGTCACTGGTGCTGAGACAACATATTTTTCGCGAATGCGAGTTTCTCCATCGTCATCCACGGTGATCGTCAACGCCCCTTGCTCTACGAGGACAGTATCCACATTGATAGGTCGAGGCCAAAAGCCGTAGGCCAAGAGGCAAGCGATGACCATAACGACCGCCAACAGCTTTAGTTTCGGCCAAACTCGTTTCATGATACTTTGACTTTCAAAACCGAAAGCAGATCGAGCTTATTGAGCATGCGGCGAATCGTCCACGCGGAGAAGAGAGCCGCGAGCAAAATCGTCGAGATTGCGTAAGCATAGGTATCTGCCGCGATGACTAATGGAAAGCGGTGCGTTTCCGTATCGATAGCAAGTGTGGCTAGATAAGAAAAGAAGTACCCAATCGGAATCCCAACCGGAATCGACAGCAACGTGATGACCGCAAGTTCTCCCAACAGGATTGTAGCAACCTCTGATCGCGAGAATCCAATGACTCGCAGCGTCGCAAGGTCTCGACCACTTTCTGCAAGCGTGATCAATGCCGCGTTATAGATGACACCGAAGGCGATCAAAGCTCCAAAAACGGAGTTGAACATTCTCATTAGTCGCGTATTCTCTTGAATCATATCCCTAAAGTTTCTTCGCGCTGCGTTGTTGTCAAGAACTCCTGCGATGGATGGAGTCTTCTTAACTGCCATATACAGTTTGCTGATTTCGAGCGAGTCGACTGATAGAAATACGCCAGAGAGGCGTTCGCTTTCTCTCATAAGCCGATGCAAATCCGTTCGGTTAACATAGGCCGCTGGATCAGTATAGTTGGCAAACACGGCGGTGACGGGGATGGACATCGGGGGCCTGTCGTTCTCTAGCACTTCAACAATGAGCACATCCCCAACGCTCACTTCCAACAATTCTGCGAGCTTCTTTGTGATGGTGAGTCCCTGTCGTTCTGGCAACCGAATCGGAATCATTTGCGAGTCGAGTACACGGTAGAGTGAAGGGCTTTCGCTCAGCCCCATTAGACCCAAACGATACTGCCGGGCTCCATGCTTCAGTCGAATGGGTACCGTTCTAAACGGCTCCGCAACCTGAACACCTGGAAGATGCATTGAGTCATGAAGTGCGCTCAAAGATAGCGGTTCATTGAAGGTCAGCATGACGTCTTGTCGCTGAGACCGACCGAATTGCGAGTCGAGCACAAACGCAATCGTATCTCGCATGAATGATCCCAATACCAAGATGGCTAGCCCCATGGCGACACCAAGTACTGACAAAATCGTTGCCCGCTTATTCGCTTCAAGTCGGCGGAGGATCATTCGAAAAAGCGGAGATACAGACCATGCTAATCCCATCCGATCCAGCAATGATCCTCCCAAAACCTGTGGCGGTTCGGGACGCATGGCTACTGCTGGTTCCATTCGTACCACACGAACTAGAGCCGAGAAACCACCAGCGATCGCAGCAAGGAAACCAATACTGACGGCAAGGATCGCTTCACCTGTTGCAAACTCCCGATGAAGCATCGGAAACCGAAAGAATTCGGTATACATGTCGGTCATCCAACGTGACAACCTCCAACCGATCACACATCCCAGGACACTGCCAATGGCAACAAGGATGACGACAAATTTGAAGTAGTGTATGGCTATTTCAAACCGCGTATAACCGAACGCCCGAAGCGACGCGATCTGCTCGCGTTGCTGGTGGACCAAGCGTGTTAAGACGATATTGAAAAGAAAAGTCGCCACGGATAGGAAAATGAACGGAGTGACATAAGCCATGCTGCGCATCTGATGCATCTCGTCCATGAGCCGACGGTTCGATTCCTGGTCATGCCGAGTAAACGCTCCATGGCCGCCATACGGTTTTAGAATGCGATCAGTATGGTAAATGACCTCTGCAGTCGAAGCCTTCGGCTGCATGGCGATCGTGACGCTGTTGAAAGCCCCTTCGATATTGAACGCGGCCTCCATCTGGCGGCGCGGCATCCAAAGTACACCAAAACGGCGGTTATCCGTAAGCAACAGGCCTGGCTGCACGGCGTAGACATACTCAGGGGACAGCCCGATCCCTACAACATGAATTTCTTCCTTGCGCCCATCCATTGTTACGTTCAACCGCGCTCCCGGTCGCAGGTTGTGAGCGATTGCAAAAGACTCACTTGCCACAACTTCATTGCGACCAGCAGGGATTGGGAGTCGACCTTGGCGAAGGAATATGCGATTGAGTCCTTGGGTTGGTTCGCTTTCCATCGATACGATTTGACAGGATGCTGGTTCGATCATGCTGGGCATGTCCAGCAACACGCTATGCACGATGCGGCTTTGAACCTGCGCAACGCCATCGATCATCTTTAAGCGATTGGCAATTTCATTCGGAGCACGAGTCAGGCTGGCGAAAACATCAGCAAAACGATACTCGGAGTAGTAGAACTCACGGCTTCTATCGAGCGACTGCATTGCGCTAGTGGACATGACAAAGGTAGCGATTCCACAAGCCAATAGAAGACTGATTGCAACACCTTGACGCCACATTTTGAGCAAGTCGGAAAGCAACATGCGGTCGAGTGTTCTCATGACTGACTACCAGACCAATTCGTGAGCAGATTTTTTGTGTTCGTTGCATTCGATCTTTGCAATGCGACCATCGACCATCGTGACGACTCGATCCGCCATACTCGCAATAGATGCGTTGTGCGTTATCACAACAGTCAATGTCCCCAACTGGCGGTTTGCCGTTGCGATGGCATCCAGCACCACAATGCCGGTAGTGATGTCCAGAGCACCAGTTGGTTCGTCGCAGAGCAACACGTCTGGCCGTTTGCCGATAGCGCGAGCAATGGCGACACGCTGCTGTTCGCCGCCAGAAAGTTGAGAAGGATAGTGATCTTCTCGCTCGCTCAGGCCTACCAATGATAAAGCTTCCGTTGGCTCGAGTGGATTAGGCGAAATCTCAGCAACAAGCGAAACGTTTTCAAGAGCCGTCAAGCCAGCGATTAGATTGTAGAACTGAAAGACAAAGCCGACGTGCTCACGCCGATATCGAGTCCGTTCAACCTCGTCTGCACCGCTAAGGTCGTGATCGCAAAAAGCTACACTGCCGGAAGAGGGTGTGTCCAAGCCGCCAAGGATATTGAGCAAAGTCGACTTGCCGCTTCCCGAGGCACCCAGAATGACCACGAACTCGCCTCGATACAATTCCAAATCGACTCCTCGTAGCGCATGCACCTGGATATCACCCATCTGATATACCTTGGTGACGCCTCTCACCCGGAAAATGCTCTCAACGGTTACTGCGACCATTATTTGTTGCAATCGATGGATTCGAGGTACTCACGGTTGACTTCCGCGAATACAGCATATGGCGTGCTTCCCAAGCACACAATGACACGACCAATTTGTTACGAGTAATTGTCGCGAGGAAATGTCGCGAGCAAGTAGCAGCCTCCTAAAATGAATCCGGCAGTGAACCCTCAGTCAAGAACAGTTGGAAACAACCCAGAGCAGCAAATTCCAAAGGAAGCCAAGTCGCTCTGGCAGCGAGACTCAACAACATCGACGATGGAAGTTGTATACTTGTCTGTCTTTCTATCCATCGAACGACCATCGAAGATGAGGCCTAAATCCAATGAACTTCCAAGCTGAGAACAATTCACGCGAGAACACGGATGACGCAAAGACTAAGAAGAGCGAGAAGTCTTGCCAGCCAGCTTGTCCTGTTTGTGGCGGCACGCTGATCGACATCCGAGCGAAGCTACAATGCAGCAAATGCCATAGGATCTGCGAGTCATGCTGCGAAGGTGGTCGTGGTTAGCATTTGATCTGGGCAATCGTCCGTGTCTTGAGTCACCACAAGAAGAGGCTAACAAAGTGTTTCCCCCTAATTTCAACCGAGTCTTGCTTGTAACCTCTTTGATGTTCTTGATGTTCAATTCGTTTAGCGACAAGGCGACCGCGGATGAAGGAGACCAAGTTGTTGGTGAAGTCGGCGAGCGGGTTCGTGATTACGTAGACTTGATTCACAAGCGACTTGGGTTTTCCGGAGTGGTACTTGCCGCACGCGATGGAAAAGTCGTTGCTGCTGTCCCACGTGGCAGTGTGGATCAGCAAGGCAACAACCGGCTAACGGATACGTCGCTTTTTGAAATCGCCTCATGTACCAAAATGTTCACGGCGATTGCAGTCCTACAACTAACTGAGTCAGGGAAGCTATCGCTGGATGATTCCATCGCAAATCACTTGCCCGATGTCCCCGACAATTGCAAAGCAATCACGATTCGCCATCTGCTGGCGCATACCTCTGGTATTCCAGGCACGAATACGACGGGTGCGGGAGATGCGATCGAGAAAGTCCTTCCAACATTCTTGTCAGGTGGACCTCGGCATCCGCCTGGAACGCATTACGAATACTGGAATCAAGGCTACGCATTGCTCAGCGAAGTTATCGCTCGAGCAAGCGGCAAGAGTTACACAGAATATGTTCGCGATAACATCTTCGCGCGCTGCGAGATGACCGTATCAAGGTTCACGGGCGATGAAGTTCCAGATGGAGTCACGGTCGCGATAGGTAAGTCGTCGCGCGGAGCATCACGTTCAGCACTGGAGCACCCCTATGGAAGTTACGGATTCCAGTATCGTGGAATGGGCGGTTTGGTAACGAATGTTCAAGAGTTGTGGCGGTGGGATCGTGCTTTGCAAAGCAATCGATTGATTAATGAACAGAGTGTCAAAGAAATGACAACCGCCGGTCCGCGTGGATACGGACTCGGCTGCTCGATCATAACTGATCCTTCTGGAAAAGCCTGTCAGCAACATAGTGGCAGCGTGCGAGGCTTTCTTGCCGATGTCCGTCGCTATCCGTCGATCGATGGCGCAGTCTTCATCCTGTCTAACAGCGACGACTCGCTTCCGTTCGAGCTGGTTAGAAGTGGAGTCGAACAAATTCTGTTTGGAAACACGCCGAGCACGGCGATCCCAGTGCAGCCAGACTTGGAACTTGCCAAACGTATGGCAGGTCAATATGTGGACGCAAAGGGAAGAAAGCTAGTGATCGAAAGCTCAGCAGGACTTCCAAGCATCAAGATCTATTGGGGTGGACCTGTCACTTCCGGTTTAGTGGGGCTCAGCGATACCGGTGCACCTTGCTTATTCATGATCACGTCAAACAATGGATCGCTTGAGTTTACCCAAGACACCGAATTAGAGATTGCGCCAGGCGATGGGAAAGCCGAATCCGTTTCTCTGCTTGGCCTGACGCCCAAACTCACGTTCAAACGAAACTAAGAATCTAGCTTGAAGCCCTGTCGTAACTTAATCGATACTGGCCTGGCGAAACTCCAAAGTACTTTCGAAAGGAGTAGATAAACGCACTCAGTGATTCGAAGCCCAATTCGAGCGAGACTTCAGTGACGGTCCTATCGCTGGCAAGCAACTGAACGGCGTGTACCATCGTTACTTGATTCTTCCATCGCGACAACGGTAATCCGATCTCTCGAGAGAACACTCGCTGCATCGTGCGAAGGCTCGTACCACACTCTTCGCAAAGTTGAGCAAGCGATAGAGTCGTGCCAGGATTATCGATCACTCGTGAAGCAAGTCGTTTAGCTCGCGGATCATTAGGCATCGGAACCATCAACGGAATGGGGCTCAGCCTCTTGACTTGGAAAGTCAGAAAAGCAATCAGGCTACTGTGCTCGTCGGTGTCAGGATTGACAATCCCTTTGCTACAAACGAATGCAATGAGCTCGCGCATTAACGATGTGATTTCGTATGCCGAGCATTGGAGATCAATTGTGGCTTTCGGTCGTGATTCAAAGTAGAGGGTCTGTAGGAAAACCTTTCCATGCATTTTGATCGAATGCGATTGACCTGCTGGCATCCAGATTGCACGGCTGGTAGGAACAACCCAACATGCATTCCCAGACTCAACCGAAATCACTCCCTCACTGGCGTAAATCAACTGCGCCCAAGAATGGGAGTGCATGCCGATAGAATGCCCGGAAGAAAAGCGGGCCGAAAACGAACGGATCTGACGTTGGCGTGTATTCGACATAATTTGTCATTATATCGCGAGTGCGACAGCATTGGAACGACTACAATTGTCTTCCAGTTTCCAATACAGTTTCACCGGAGTCCCTAAATTGCACTCGAACAACGTATGCCATTTCGCAATTCATGCCGACGATGTTGCTCGCGCCAAGATGTTCTATCAGCAAGTGTTTGGATGGAAGTTCGAGGAATGGGGGCCGCCGGATTTCTATCTGATTCGAACTGGACACGCGAACGACCCAGGCATCCTTGGAGCATTGCAGAAGAGAACGCAACCTTTGGGCACTGGCTTCAACGGCTACGAGTGCTCGATCTCAGTTGAAGATGTCAAACAAACTGAGGCAGTGATTGTAAAACATGGTGGCCAAATTACCGTCAAGCCAGTCGAGATCCCTACAGTCGGCGTACTCATCAAGTTTGTAGACACCGAGGGGAACCTGGCTTGCGCAATTCAGTATTTCAAGAAGGGCTAACATGGCTGAATCCAAATTGGAAACGGAATTAACTCTTCGAGATCTGATGCGAGATCGGAAGGATGAGGTCGTCAAGATTGCGCTTGCTGCAAGGAAAGCGGTGCTCAAAGCTGCGGGCAAATGCAGCGAGCTAATCTATGAGACCTATTGCATCTCCAATGCCTTCACCTTTACCGGTAAGCAGGGACAGGGCTTCATTCATATTGCGACCTATGCCGAGCATGTGAATCTGGGCTTCGATCGAGGAACCGAACTGGACGACCCAGACGAGAAGTTGAAAGGAACCGGTAAGCTGATTCGCCACGTCCGGCTGAATAGCGTAGCAGACGTAAAAGATAAATCAGTGATCGACTTGATCGCTCAAGCCGTCGAGCAGGGGCGAGCTATGGCAGAGGAAAAGGGTGGGGTAGCCGAGCCCATCGTTGTAGTGAAACGCCGGAAGCACTAAACCATAAAGCGCGACAGGTAATCGACTCATCTCGCTTCGATTCAGCCACGCGGTGACGAATGGAAATAAGGAGAGCCAGAAAAGTAGATACAAATTGGCCCAAAGCACCGCTCCGTTGATGCGATGAGTTATCTGAAGCATAATTCTGTACTATCTGTGCGATACTCACATGATTACGACGTGAAAGTCATCAGCCACTTGCGGTTCTGACACAAGGGGCTCAGAGTGGACCACAGTTTCGCGATTGGCCGTAGCCACCGCTGCAACGTAGCCACCGCTGCCAAGCGGTGGAGCTAGTGGTTGGTGGGATCGCAAGTGTCGATAGACCGGCAAGTGATCCGGCGACGGTGGCCAAGTATCGCTCAAGCCACATACAGAACTGTTTTTTCGAGGTCAACAAGCTGTGACGGGGCTAGCTGGCAAGAGAATTGTAATTGCGGGTGGCAGCGGTTTTTTGGGTCTGTCGATGGCTGAGCATTTTACGAAGCTAAATGCCGAAGTTACTATTCTATCGCGGTCTAAGCCGAAGCTTCTTCCGGGATGTTCGCATCACTCTTGGGACGGAAGGACGTTGGATGATTGGCTTGGAGTGATAGACGATGCCGATGCGATCGTCAACTTATCGGGCAGGTCCGTAAACTGCATCAAGACGCCGGATCACCAAGATGAAATCCTGCGTTCGCGAATCGAGTCGACGCGAGTTCTAGGACAGGCCATGCGGACTGTGAAATCGCCTCCACCGGTTTGGGTGCAGATGAGCACAGCGCATATCTATGGGGACCCGCCGTCGGCAATCTGCAATGAGGATAGCGCCGAAGGAATTGGCTTTGCGCCGACCATTGGGCGAGCCTGGGAAGCAGCATTTGCTGAGAGTAAGTTGCCCGGCCAGCGCGGCGTCATCATGCGAACAAGCTTTGTGGTTGGTCGCGATCGTGGTGCTGGAGGCGGCGCACTTGCGACTCTTGGCTTGATCGCCAGACTTGGCCTTGGAGGAAAGGTTGGGAAAGGGACGCAAGGCATGTCGTGGATTCACGAAAACGACCTCAATGCATTGTTCGCTAGGGCGATCACCGAAGATTCCATGACCGGCACCTACATCGCTTCCGCTCCGAACCCAGTTTCGCAAGTTGACTTTATGCGAACGCTTCGAAAAGTGATTCGGATGCCTATTGGACTGCCTGCGTTTGAATGGATGGTGCGAATCGGAGCACCACTGGTTCTTCGCACCGATCCCGAGCTAGCCCTCTACGGTCGCTATGTTGTCTCGAAGCGGCTGGCTGACGAGGGCTTTGTCTTTCAGTTCCCAGATCTCGAATTGGCGCTTAAAGACCTGTACGGTAGAAGGTGAGTAACTCGCTAGAATGATGGAGATCTAATACAAGGACCAAACTGCACCAAACTACTCAAGGAATTAAGGGTTAGCCATGAATCACAACGCTCTATCTGGAGAAATTGACTGGTTATCATTCCAGATCGATGATGTCATGCCGTCAGAAAAGATACTAAGGACGCAGAAGATTCATGATCGCTTAAAAGGAATGCTAAATCGGCACGTTTATTCCTGCAGCGACTACCATTCTGACGTTTGCTGGAAGATGTCCTATCAGCCTTTGCTTGCGGCCGTGTACACAGCGTATAGCCTTCATCTTCCACTTTGTTTATCGCCCGATGCCATTTGGATAACCATCTCGCAAGGTATCGCCCAACATATGGCCATTCACGGAGAGCGGCTTCGCGGTAAGTTCGTGACACATGAAGGCAAGAAGGTTCTGTTGATTCGGGTCCACGATTGGGTACCGGAGTCTCCAGAAAATCCCTGGGATGACGCATTTCGTATGTGGACGGATCAGATACGCTTACACGTTGGCGAGGAATTGTACACAACGCTACTATGTCAGTTCTCGACAACTACCGATGCTAGCCGGATAGCGAATCAAATTGTTATGATGGACATTTTCGAATGCTACTTTAAGTATCACATGACTGCGATTTGCGGCATTCCTCGAATTACTCTTCGCGGAACAGAAGCAGACTGGACGAAGTTGGCGTCGCAAGTTCGGGCATTACGTATCTTCGATATCGACTGGTGGCTCGATCGATTGGAACCAATCATTGATCAATTCGCCCTCGCCCGCAGAGGACAGATTGACCTCGCGCACTGGCGGCAATTCTGCAAATTGCAAGAGGCGTATGGAGGCGATGTTATTAATGGTTGGGTAGGGTACCTTTTTCCGTACATTAAACAGTTTGGGCAAGGGCCCTGCAATCTTAAGAATCCAATGTTTGACGGGCACGATGGTATTTCTACGCATTCAGCGCCCAGCGGCCTTTCAGAGGTTCCATTCATTTGGGAGCAAGCCAGTACTTGTACAAAGAGAATGTCAGCAATCGGAGGCCTTGTGGGCGTGACGCAGGATCCATTAACGAAGTCGCTCGAGCCGATTGCAGGTTGGGCAGTTTGCGATGCGAAACCGATTGACGAACTTGTTTTCCAAATAAGATCATTGGTCGTTAAAACCGAAAAACACCTGATGCCCGTGGCTGAGCTAGAGCATTCGCAATTTGTTTCGTCCGCAGATGAAGTAGAACGAGAAATTGAAAATGTCATGCCAGCGGATCTTGAAAACTTGTTTCGAGTCTATGGCTCTCCATTCAAGATGCGTTTTCGTGGCGATCTGGAGTTAACCTTGCAGATACCTAGGCGAAAAGGGGCACTTGACTGGGGCGAAGAACCAGAAGCCGAAGATCTCAATTCGCGAGGACCTTTAGGAAGAACTTGGTTTGCAATCGGACAAACTAATGCAGGCCACAAGCTGGCGATCAACCTCGATCCCAATCACCCAGAACCTCAGTCAGACAACGCAGATACGCCCTCTCGCATTTCCAGCTTGGAAGCATTTGAAATTGATCGACCGATTTGTGTTTACTCCGACGAGACGATTGGAATACCTGGAAGGAACCCAGTAATCTGTAGCAATACAACACAGCTTATTCGGTTGCTTGTAGCAAAGATGGAGGATACAGGAGGGTTTTTCTGGACAGATACTCACTTCGTCTCACTTGGAGATGCCACCGAGTTTACCCAAATAAACGCGATGTTTCCTGTTGGTCGTCCCGCAGAGAAACGCAGAAATCGTAAGCAAAAGTAGGCTCCACGACAACACGTGAATTGCTATTCGCTTAACCGAGTTCGTAGATGTTCTCTCTCTAGCGCTCGCGAAAGCCAGCGGGCAGTAAAGGGAACCCTGCATGGAGTAGCAGAGGCTCTCAGTCACTGTTAATATTGCACTCCGTTGAAATTGTCGAACTCCAATACCGACTCTTGAAGCTAGTCCTTTTCACCCTGATTCCCCAATTGGAACAGCAGATCAACCTATGAAGCCAGATGCAACAAACCCAAGCACCTTACCTCCTAGAGATGCTCACAAACGTGGATTGCACCGGATCATGACGCTGGGAGGCGAGTATGGCACTCGCAACTACACTATCAAACACCTGCAGAGCTTGAAGGGAAAGACTGTTCTCACAGAGACGATGCCCTTTACGACTAGTGAGGCTGTGGCGGCGGAAGAGGCTGGGATCGATACGCTTAAAGTCAAGTTTGATCCCAAGAATCCGGCTAGCGCCATCGCGATTCGCAAGGCAGCGCCGAATACCTTCATGACTTTCTGTATCGGGCTAACAAAGATCGCAACGGTACAAGAAGCGGTTCGAGCAGGCTTTGATGCGATGGAAGTCGGTGCAGATGGAATCATGTGCCAATGGAACCCCGACTTCATTCACGCGGTCTCCAGCGTTGGTATTCCTGTTCAAGCTCATGCCGGTTTGGTGCCCCGGCTGAGTACATGGACTGGTGGACTCAAGGCGGTTGGCAAAACTATGGACGAAGCACTCTGGGTCTTCGAGCAGATTAAGTCTTTCGAAGCCGCCGGCGCTTGGGCGGTAGAAGTTGAAGTCGTGCCAGCCGACCTGCTAAAGGCAATCTCTAGTCGCACGAGTTTAGTGACTTCTTCAATTGGAGCCGGTAGTGGTGGTGACATTCAATTCATGTTTGCCGAGGATATTCTAGGCAATCACGCGCCACCTTTTCCACGTCACACGAAACAGTATCGAAACCTCTACAAGATGGAGCAGGCGATTCAAGCCGAGCGAGTTGCCGGGTTTCGTGACTACATCGCCGATGTCAAAGCCGGCGCGTTTCCCGGCCCCGAACATGTCGTCAAGGCACCCGAGGGGCTGATCGATCAGTTCCTTGCAAAGCTCGACGGCCAATAAGTTCCGTACGACTGACCTAAAAGCAATTGTAATGCCACATGCAAAACTGCGACGCCAATAGGGCAATCATTGAATATGGTGAATCCAGATCGAGTTCTCAAGATAATTGCGGCGATTGAGGCTGGCGATTCGAAGATGGTTCGCATGATGCTTAAGGCCGGCGTACCAGCGAATCACTCTGTCATTGGAACCTTCGCGACGGACCAGCGTTGCTTGGCACACTATGCCGCGGCTTGTGGTCAGCTCGAAATTTTCGAAACACTTTTGGCAGCGGGTGCGGACATTGATGCACTTGAGACGTGCTCTTGGCGATCTCCAACGTCGATGCTTGAATGCGCGTGTTCAGCTCGTACGCCATCGCTAGAGATCGTTCGTAAAGTCCTAAGAGACGGACATCCCAGTCAAGAACACTTGAATCAGAGCCTAATATCGGCATGCTACGGCCATGTCGCTATCGTCGATGCACTGCTAGTTGCAGGGGCAGATCCAAATTTCGTAAACTCAAGTTTAGACACGCCGCTAATCGTAGCTCTTCTGTCCGATAGTGAAGATGTAGCTATCCGACTTTTGGAGGCAGGTGCAGACGCTACAGGTTCCATACGAAACAAAGATCACGATCCGTTCTGGAAAAAGTCAATAAACGAAGTGGTCCGTATCAAAGGCATGAGTCGACTCTTGGCGCTATTAAGTAGCTCAATTGAGCTGACGGCAGCAATCGAAAAGCCCCATCAAGTCCGCAAGGCCAAAACGATCATGGATTGTTGGAAGCAGATTGACGATTGGCTCGCGAAAAATCGACCCCAAGTCAGTTTACCTTCACCATCTGATTTTACGGATTCGCTGCCGCTGCATGAACTCCTGCTAACTCCGGCTTCCGATCAAGTAGGGCAGTCTTTACGTTGCCATGACGGCACGGGAGATTTCGCGATCATTGAAATGCCTAATGACGCTTCCTACGCTTTACTGTCCGCCAGCGCAGCGATCGAAGCACGCGAAATGCTGCGACACATAAGGGAAAGCGAGCGAACTACGTCTGATTCTGAATGGTGGTCAGATTTATGGTGGCCCTTTGCAGACAACGGAGGTGGCGATCTCTTGGTCGTAGATTGCAGCGACGGGAAAACAGCAGGCCAAGTTTTGAAGTTCTCTCACGAAACACGTCAGGCACCTCGATTCAAGAAATCCGTTCTGGAACTGTTGCAAACAACTGCAGTCAATATCCAATGGTTCGTGGGCTGAAATCCGACAAGCATTTAATCGCATTTAATCGACAGTCCGACAGCCAATACAACTGAGCTCCAGTCACGATGAGCCAAAGTCGATCAAGCCTGTTAATGAAACTTGAAATGAGCCGCGTTAACGAGTGGGAGGCTAATAGATGACTAACGACGAATTGCTTTTATGGTGGCAGCACCGCTACCCTCAGTGGGCCAGTGTGACAGCACCACTTGTTCGTCATTTTGTTGAAGCTACCATTCAATCAGTTCCGCTCAAGGCGATTCTACGCTTGTCGTTTGTTCGTAAATTGTGGCGCAACGAATCGATTCGTATGTCCAATGTGCCTAATCGGCTGTGCAATGTTTATGATTGCTCGGCACCGACGATAATCGAGGATTTACAGCGAGTAGGCATTCGACCACTCGCAGATTTTCTACAGCGATATCCAACACAGTCGCAATTGTCCAACGCATCAATCTCGACGCTTTCCACAACTAGTCAGGAGGTCATCCAAGATGTGGGGGACTTCGACAATCGGCTAAACGAATTCCATCAAGCACATGAGGATGAGATCCGCCAAGCGATAACGATCGTTGAGGCGACCTGTCCGAAGTTGGTTCTCGACGATGTGGAGTTAACCCCAGAGGCCCAAGATGATTTGTGTTTTGAGTGGAGCTACTATTTAGCAATCGCGGATGGGCTTGAGCCCGAGAGACTCAAGCTGGTGAAGTTTGTAAAGCCCGATAGCGAACCATCACAGCTTGTGGCTGGAAAGTGTGCACAGTTCTTCGCTCAAATTAAGGAACTGCTTCAATACAGTCGCAAGAACAAGCCGCCTCAGGTGCTGCGAAGCTGGCTGGATGAGGTAGAAACTTGGATGCAAGGTTCAAGGCTCGCGTTTCCACTCTACGAAAGCTTGGATCAGGCTAGAAAGTCGAAGAAGCAAAAAGCACAGCTTCGGTTTGAACAACTGCTGGATGAGTCCAGCAGGGAATGTCTCGCCAGTATCGGAAAGTTTTCTCTCGCCGAGGACGGAAAATCGGGACTAAAGGTGATGTACAAGGAACTCAAGGAACTCGCCGCAGGCTGGGCCCCCATGTCACTGGAGGTGATGATTGATCGAAAGGCAAAGAAAAAGGGATTCACCGAGCCTGACAAGTTAGCAGTTCTAAAGGCTGTGCGCAGATTCACTTCCGAAATGCAGGAGCTACAATCCCGAGCGGTTGCACACGCAAGGAGCTTGGACGTTGAATTGTTGGAGAAAGGAAGATACGTCTCTGCCAATGACCTAACGGATGATCAACTGCTTCGCAGCGTAAAGAAACTCACAATCCAGTTTTTGCATCCGCGTCATGATGAAGATGAGCTTGTGGCCATACTAGGGTTGGACTGCGATTGGGATATAGAGCACGGCGTGTATTTTGGCTTGACGACTAATGATGAGATTATTTTGCAGCCATGACGGTGATTCCCGCACCACCCGTGAACTAGCAAGACATCGCTATTGATACACTGATTCAATTAGCATCTGGTAATCTCGTTCAGCTTTGAGGTCGTCCGACATGTCTGATCCGTTTATCGCCAAGCCTTTTAAGGCAGCTCCCAATCTCAAGAAGTTGTCGTTACCAGATGCGACTTTCGCCTGTGAGAAGATCTGGCTGGAGTTCTTGAGTCGGTTACAACGTGCTGAAGGCCGAACGAAGAACGCGACGAAAAAGTCCCTGCGAAGAAGAGGGCATTGTCGAAATCAAAAGTTGATACGCTTGCCCAAGCATCGGCACCCAAAAAGGCTGTAAAAGCAGTGAAATCCAGCGTCAAAAAGAAGTCGAAGAAGTGAGCGAGTGAATCCATGGCGCGTTCCCCAAATGCAATCCCGCTGTCTATCGATCTCATTCTTAGCGACACTACGCCGACCGTTCCTGCGACATTGCTTTTGGAACGGCTGGCACAGTTACAAGCTCAGGTCGAAATTGATCGTGATCGAGGTAGAGCTTTGCGAATTCGGTTCTGTCGAGCATTGTTGGTCAGTGGAGCTCGAAGGTTCGCATCACAACGAAGCGTTGATTGAATACAGCGACTGGTTAGCCTTGATTCAGTTAAGCGGCGTACCGAGCGGATTACTAAGTTATCCCTCCTAGCGCTGCATGAATTGCAGCGCTTTGCAGATTTACAATCAGAGCGATGAGAGCTCCGCTTGGCGACTCGCACGACATCTCACCCGCGTGCTAACCCGCGTGCTAACCCGGCGTAATCACCCGCGTACTTGCATCGCTGGCTACTTCCCCTGTGCTACGAAGTAGTACTTGTGCTGAATCCAGGTCGGCTCGAGCAGACATTGAAGCATCAAGTAGCGTTTCGCATCGCCGCGAGGTTCTGGACCAAGACTGCCAAGAGGCACCAAGCTACCTTGACCTTCGGGAATGTTGGTCATGCGAGTCACGTAACCTTCCAAGGTAAAGCTGGTCAGTTTGCCACCCGCTTGTTCGCTCGCCCCCACTTCAGCCGATAACAGGGCAGCAGCAGCAGCTAGCGAGAGAGGAGCCTGATTCGCCTCGACCAAAAGGTCCTTTCGAAGAATCGGCAGCACAACTTTGCTGACTGGATTGCTGGAAAAGACAAAGTAGAAGCCTTCGTCAGCTTGCGTATACCACTGAGCCTTCTCTGCGCCATCGAGGGGCATCACTCTTGAGCTTTTCACTCTCTTTCCAACCAGCTTTTCTACAACGAGAGGGACCAAATCAGGTAGTGCCTTCATGATCACTGGAAGCGTTGCCTGACGATTTTGTTCGTACATGCCAACGAAGTTGTCCTTCGTCGTCAGTTCGGCTGTGGCAATAGAATGAACCAGCGGTTCATTCTGAGCAGCCGCCCATTCCTCTGCAGTCCGACGTCGCCAACGCAATAGATCGTTCGTTGCTTGCTGATAGTTATAGACGTCAGAGTTCAGTTGGTAGCTCTTGGCTAGTTCGTTCAAGCTTTTCTGCAATGCGTCTGCCCAAGCAGCATCATCAGCTCGTAAAGTTAACTCCGCGAGTACGTTTTGGATTGCTTGAAGACTCTGAAGTGCGCTTTCACGCTTCAGGCTGTCGCGATTGACGTTACCGGCTTCGCGCTTGACATAGTCGACTATTCCAGACTTGATTTTCGCAGTCAGATCGTCGGGTAAGTTGGTAGGGGCTGCCGGACCGGTGGCGAGGTCCCCTTCTCCACCATGCGAAGCTGAAGTACTGGCAAACGCATAAACGCGCAGTCGTTGACGGTGCATCGATTGCCACTGTTTCAAGATTGTTTGAAGTCCCTCAACACCACTCCCGTTGGTCAACGACTCTTCCAGTTGATTGATCAACTGATCCAGTTTGTTGCGCTCCTCTTCTTCGGCTTCTTTAGCTTCACGATTGCGGAAATTGGACATTGGCCCCGCAACTTCGCTGACAACCTTATTCATGGGAGTGTAGAAAGGTTCTTTGTCGGTGTCGTGGAGGACACCGGAAATCGAAAGAATCTCGGATTGAATTTTCTCGATCGAATTCTCTGCCTGCTTCACCTCACCGTTTTGAAGCAATTGCAGTGTCTTCATGTAGGCCTTTCCTCGAGCCGCTTGACCGTTGGCGAGCGTTTTAATAGCTCTCTCGCGGTCCTTGCCTGCTTGAGGCGTAGCATAATAGCGGCTGCGTACATCCAACAGCGCTCGGTGATAAAACGCAGCTCGGAATCGCCAATCCACCACAGCCGGCTCGCGATAGTGGTCCAGGTACGTAAGCCATCGATTCAGTTGTCCAACCTGCAGGTACATCTTTTGCAGGTCTTTTTCGCTTGGCGTGGAGTCTTTACTGAGCTTTTTCGTAAGTTCCTGTAGTGACTCTTCAACCTTAGCAACTGCGTTGTACATGCCTGCTGATTTCGGAACGACGGCTGCATTGCCTAGATGGCCGAACGGAGTCTCCGGTGTTGGTGGTCCAGACTGAGCCCAAGCCAATGGACTAACAGTACTCGTCGCAATCCATAAGCAAGCGATGAAAGAGCATAAGGTGCGTTTCATTCTAGGCCTCCTTCGATCATAGCTTCGAAGGTGCCGGTGACTGGGATCGATTGACCGGAAGCCGAAGCGAGTTGTCCAGAAGCGATACGTCCTTTCATCTTGCCGTCGGTGATTGACTCTAGAGCCAGCGTGACAGGCTGGTCGGCAGCCGACATCCACGCGGCATCCTTCGCGTCGCGTTTGACGAACAGCGTCCCCGAAATCGATTGCCCACTCAGCGCGTTGATCGAGCCAGCGGGTGTGTTGGCTTGAAAGAAGTACGAAGGAAAGCTCTCACCGCCACTTTCGGAGTAAGAGCGTAATTGCAAGACTGAACCACGTTCCTTGATGGTGACCAAGTTGATGAAGCTAGCACCAAAAGAAATCTCTTTGTCTAGCTTGAACTTGGCCTCTCCATCAGCAACAACCTTCTCTTTGGCTTGTTGCACGGACTCGGTTGCCTGCTTAGTAACCTCTTGAGCCTTGGCGGCGACTTTATCAGACGCCTTCCCAACAGACTCAGTCAATTGGTCGCGCTGCTCTTTGCTGCAAGCGGCCAATAGAATCGTCAGTGCAGCCAAGCAACTGACGCATCGTGATAGTTTCATCGTATGACTCCGGAAAAGTATAAATCCTCTTTCCCGCACCGCGCCGGATAGTATAGCTGGATCAGTGGACGTGATTCAACTAGAGCGGCAAGAGTCTTTTGGGTGGTAGCTGACTTTCCAGCTACTCAGCTTTTCCGAGTCA
>CAYWNG010000012.1:15615-25423 GCA_964458685.1 uncultured Pirellulaceae bacterium | reverse complement strand
TCCCTCGCTAACGCAGCGGGTTGGGATTAGTCCGGATTAGTCCCAGACCGTTGTGGGCTGGGCTAGGTAAACGGTCAGGCCTTCGGCCTTAAATCGAAAAAAAGCAGCTTGCACCGGCTACTTTCGCTTGGCGGGTTTCTGAATGACAGGCAAGTCGTCTGAAGGTTGATCGCTAAAACGAAACGGGTCATCCAGCCTTCGCATCTCGGACAGAAGCAGCGACTTCATGTGCTCGACAATCTTGGCGTGTTGAGGATCGGAGGCAAGATTGCGTTGAGCGGCAGTTGGCAGGTTTCCGACCAGCTTTGAAACATCGTCCGACAAATGCTGTTCGAGCAACTCGTCCGGATTCTCAGCGAGATTGAACAACTGGGTTTGCTTGACCTTTCCATCTTTGGACTCGTACTGAATCAACTTCCAATCACCCTCGCGAACACAGCGCATTCCCGGTTTCGCTCCGCCACAGTAAGCACCGTAAAGGCGTTCGCGAATTGTATTCTGCTTTCCTGCAAGAACAGCCTTAAAGCTTGTCCCTTCGTTAGTCTCAGGAACGGGTATGCCGGTCAAGTCGCACATTGTGGATAGAAGGTCCAGCAGATAAACATTTCCTGGAGCTCGACCCGTCTGAATTCCCGGTCCCGAAACAATCAACGGAACTCGCCAGGTATGTTCGTACAAATTCTGCTTGCCCATCAGACCATGTCGACCGATCGACATCCCATGGTCAGCCGTGTAGACGATGATCGTATTCTCAAGCTCGCCCATCGCTTGCAGCTTATCGAGCACTCGACCGATCTGGACATCGATGAACTCGCTGCAAGCAAACTGTCTTCCGATCTCATTGCGTACAGTCGTTTCATCGCGCCGCTTCCACACTCCGCTCACCGCAACTTCATCGCGAACGTTTGAATCGGTGTTTTCAAAAGGGTGTGCAGGCAAGTAATTGAGAGGCAGTTTCGGTTGCGAGGCGTTGGCTGGTGGAATGGAATTCTCGTCGGCATGATTCGTCGCACCGTACTTGCTCAACAATTCCTCAGTGCCATCGCGAGTGTCGTGGGGATGCGAGAATCCGAAGAAGACAAAAAACGGTCGATCGTCTTTGTTCTCACTACGGCCATCCAAAAACTCCATAACTTGATCGCCATGCCAACCGCTGCCCGATTCGTGTGTTCCACCTCGCTTGGTCGCATCTTTGCGAACTTCGAACTGTTTGTTAGCCGCTTCATAGCTATTGCCGAGCTTACAAGTCCTCATGGTCGCATATCCCGCGCGACGAAAAACTGCGCCCAGGGTGTTCTCTTCGAGCTTGGCGGGGCTGTGCTTGGCGGCTTGAGGAGCCGTCGGAATGTGCCACAGCGTCCGGCCGCTCATGATCATATGTCGCGACGGCGAACAAACTGCGCCGCTGTTGGAGCCCATGTGATAGGCGGCATCGATCACCATCCCAGACTTGGCAATGCGATCGAGATTGGGAGTTTGCAGCTCTGATCGCGGGTTGTAAAGCTTGAGATCAAAGGGCGACTGATCGTCGACAACGATGAATAGGACGTTGGGTGGTTTAGCTTCCGCGGTTGCGATAAGTCCGTAAGCGATAGCGCAAAGGCAGAGGATTGACTTGAAGCGACTACTGAGCATTTTTGCAATTTGCGAAAGGGAAGAGTCTGAGTTAACGCAAGTCTTTCAATACTGAGTCAGTCGAAACACTTAGGGGCTGATGACCATCTCTTTGGCGATATCATTCAGAATTTTTGGCATGAGAATGATCCCCGAATAGTGGTTCACTGGCATTTCAATATGGTGCTCTGTGGGAAGTTTGGCTGCTTTAGCAAACGCAAAGGAGCTTGCGGGTGGAACGACATCGTCGAACTTTCCGCTCCACAGCCACGTGACCTCAGGACGGACGCGATGCGCTAGTCGAAGCGGCTCGATCTGCCGCGCATGATCGATAATCTGCTCACGCGTCGCTCCGGCTTTCTCAAGTCGTTCACGAACCTTGGCAGCATCCTTCTGACCACTGAAGATCACTTCGTGCAGATTACCACCAGCCAACAAAATAAAGTTGCGTTGGAATCCTGCGTCTAAGCCCGAAACACTTGCGGTCACAAAGCCACCAAGGCTTGTTCCCTGAACTCCGATCATCCGATCATCGACAAGTGGTAAAGCAGCAACTGCATCACGAGCTCGACGCACATCAGCGATGGCTTGTTTGAGACTCGGAAGAAAACTGGTTACATCGCGGTCCTTCGTGGCCTTGCGAACACCATAGCTTGGCATCTGCAACATGAATGTGTGCATGCCATGAGCGGACAGGCCGCGGGCGATCATTCTGCCGACCGTCATTCCGCTGCCGGACTCGTGAACAACGACCATCGCTGGAGCCTTGATGGGCTTACCTTCGTCATCTCGAGCTATGTGCCATTCCATGGCAACCAAGTCGTTGATCTCATTACCCAGTGGTTTGGGAGAAACGAAACGCACCAATCGTTCGTTGGCTTGCTCCTTACTTCCATCCTGAAGTACAACTTCGAACTCTGTAGGCGTCCATACAAGCCCTTGCAGACACTCCTGCGCGTCTTCAGAACTCTCCTGGCCACAGTCTAGAGTATCGCGAGCTTGAAAACTCTTGCCGACTGCTAGCTCAGGGAAAAGCTTCAGCTTCTCAGCCTTGATCTCGCTGGATCGTTTGGGCTGAGTTGTATCCGCCGGTCCAGCCTCTTGGCTAAACGATCGGCTGAATGTCGTTAGCGGAAGTAAGGCGCATAGACATCCGAGTACCAAGCGCCTAGAAATACAATGCAACTTCATCTCAGCCTCCTTTAAGAGTCTTTCGCAATCGGCAATTAGTAATCGGCCAACAAATCGGACGGCAATTGCTAGTAGTCGAATCGCAGTAAATTCTAATCGTTTTCAGGCTTAGCGAACATCAGAGACGCCGATCAAACCAAGTTCGATACCGCCAAGTATTGAGCACTCAAGGTAGCGATAAATACCGGTGCCTGCGAAACCGGCAGCGGGTGAATCAGGCCTTCGGCTTTAATTCCGATATCGCAACTTCATAACGAAACGCATGGGTTTGGGACGAGCGAACCAAGTAATTCGCTTTGCCCCAAAACTACTCTGGCGCTTGGAACCAGTCTTTGGTTTGAATGCGATAGAGAATCGCCAGCATGTCGTACAGCTCGCGGTGCTGTTGAAATAGGTTCAATCCGTCGCAGTAATAGGCCTCGGTGGCCACAGCAAATAGCTCGGCAAGATTCTCAGCGCCATAAGGGTCCAAGACTGTCTGCGAGCGAGTTGCGACGGCATGACGCAAGTTCGTTAGCTCTTGCTTAGCCAATTCATGCCAACGCTCCCGAAGCTCTTCGGTCGGCATCGGTGGTATGCCTTCCATGTAGCCATCGATACCGTCAACGTGATGCGCAAATTCGTGGACCACTACATTGTTAAACGATTGTTCATCGCGGCAGTCTCGCAAAACATCGCGCCAGGAGAGTATGATCGTTCCGCTTTGTGTCGCCATTCCTGAGACGTAGGAATCTGGATCAACGACACCGCCAACTTTGTGAACGTTTCGCTGCACCATCGGTCGCGGGTAAACCAAGATGGTTCGAGCTTTATCGTAGCAGTAGGTGT
The DNA here is from genome assembly GCA_964458685.1 of uncultured Pirellulaceae bacterium. Lineage (GTDB taxonomy): Bacteria > Planctomycetota > Planctomycetia > Pirellulales > Pirellulaceae > Aureliella. The sequence continues at coordinate 21,790 of CAYWNG010000012.1, read as the reverse complement.
CTTCAAAGGCGACCAAAAGGATGCAAGCTGCCGCAGCAATCGTCACGCGGATCTCGTCGTTGATCTTGAGTCCATCGCAGCCTTCGAAGTTCTTCTCGGCAACAAAGATCTGCACGAGCCCCAGCAAACGCTCTCGCTGCTGATCATTGATCACGTGCCAGTACCAAACGTTATTAGCGATCCAGTAGATCCACTGCTGTTTGGGCTTGGCCTTCATCAGCTTGCGACGACGGCGATCACTAAACCAATCGAAGAACATTTGTAGAACCGGCCAATTATGGGTAGATGACCAATTCGATGCGTCGATTTTCCGCGCGACCGGTTGGAGTTTGATTGTCGGCGATTGGTACATTGGGGCCGGGTGCCGAGACGTTCATCTGCTGCATCGGCAATCCGCCGCGTTGAGCCAGATAGTCCATGACGGCCTGAGCTTGAGCGCTGGCTAGCTGTGCGCCGCCGGTAGCGACTGAACCGCTGTCGGTGTGAGCTTCGATGCCAATCCGCTGTCGAGGATATTGCCGCGAGACAACCTGAATGAAGTTGTCGAGCACCGATGCCGCCATAGGATTAAGCTGGACAGTGCCAGGAGCAAACATTTGGTCAGATGCAATTCGAACTCGTATGGCGTTTCCTTCAGGAATCACCAGAGCTCCCGGAATCTGAAAGTTGGCCATTGGAGACATCGAGTTATTCGCCGTCAAACGAGCTCCACCGCGCGCGGTCATGTTTGCTTGTAAGCTTCGCGCCTGATTGGCGAACTGCTGCGAAGAAGCAAGCAACTGTGCGTTCTGTCGATTGGCGTCTTCAAGCTGCCGAGCTAACAGATCCGCTCGCTCGCGATAGGCCGTGGCTTGTTGCTGAACTTGAGCGATTTGAGAAGTCAATTGACGGTTGTTGTTGTCTAACTCTTGGGCGCGTCGTTGCAGCTCCATAAGCTGTGGAGCGGCTTGACCGCCAGCAAAAACACTCGCTGGACCGGCTGCGGCTGGATAACCTGGGTAACCCGCAGTGTTTGGCACAGTTCCATTGGGCGGATAGACTCCGGGATAATATCCAGGTCTTTGACAACCAGAAATTGCCAAACTAGCCAGCAAGCATAAGCCGCTGAACGTTTGCCATTTCAAGATGTTGGTAACACTGGTTTGTTGAGTCATGCCAACGGTTCTGTCTGCAGATTTCAATCCGATACGTGCCGAAAGAAGGCCGAGCGAAAGCTATGGCTGTGGAGATTAGTAAACCCTTCCGCCTGGGTGCAAGGTCAGTTTTGAGTATGCTAGCGGTAACTACCATTCGTACAAAGCCTGCAATAGTTTACAATGTCGCCTCTGCTTGGCATTTTTCGCAAGCGGTTCGAGCCATCTAACAGAACACTCTGACAACACTCCCACCTCAACCAGCCGTATGACTCTCCTACAACCCGCCGTCGTTAACTTCAGTCGTGAACCTCACAGCGTCGAACTTCGAGACATCCCAGTACCGATCATCGGACCTGATGACGTACTGTTAGAAGTCAGCGCAGTCGGTGTCTGTGGTAGCGATCTCCATCAGTGGACCTCCGAACATAGTTGGCCTGTGAACTATCCTGTCACACTGGGACATGAGTTCGCTGGAGTCGTACACTCGTTAGGTGCCAACGTCAAAAACTACCAAGAGGGAGATCGAGTCTGTAGTGAGACTGCGGCGGTGATCAATCCCGATAGTCCGATGTCGCGAGTTGGTCGCTATAACTTAGATCCTTCGCGAAAGGGATTCGGTTATGGCGTCGATGGCGCGATGACTCATTTTGTACGAGTGCCCGCTCGCTGCTTGCACCGCGTTCCCAAGAATTTGCCACTGCGAATGGCAGCGCTCACCGAACCTTGTTGCGTAGCGTACAGCGCTGTCGTGGCAAACGTTTCGATCGCTCCTGGAGATCGCATTCTTGTTCTTGGTCCTGGGCCAATTGGAATGCTGTGCGCGGCCATTGCGAGATTGCGTGGAGCTGAAGTCGGCGTGGTTGGTCTCCCTCGCGATAACGAGCGATTGAAGCTTGCTAAGCAGTTCCATTGTGAACCACTTTTCTCAGACCAAGCCGCCGATTGGGCTCGCGCTCGCGATGGTCTGGGCTGCGAAGGGATTGTTGATGCCGCGGGAGTTTCCGCAACGCTTAAAGTCGCTATGGAACTCGTTCGCCCCGATGGCTGGATTAGCAAAGTTGGTTGGGGACGTGACCCCGTCGGCTTTTCGCTCGATCCGCTGGTACAAAAGAACGTACAACTTCAAGGCAGTTTTTCGCACACATGGGCAACGTGGGAACGAGTCCTTCACCTTTTAGCCAGTGGAGCCCTTAACGTGAACCACATCGTCGGTGGAACATGGGGGCTTCACGACTGGCATACCGCCTTCGAGACGATGCACTCTGGAAAAATTGCGAAGAGCGTTTTGGAAGTAAAGCCCGAAGACAACTAATTCGGAGATCAACGCTCACGTGGACTATACTGCCCCAGTTAACAACCCTTTTTCGGGACACACCTCTGTAGCGCTTGAGTTGCAGACTATTAAGACCTCTCAGAATTTTTCTAACCTGTTTCATTGGAGCTACTATGTCAACCTCTCGAAAAAGCATTAAACCGCTGCGCCATCAATTCTGGAGTTGGAGTATCGCGCTTGCAAGTTCGGTAACAACTTCAGCACTGGTCGGATTACCCACCGACCGCATCTGGGCTCAAGAAGCTGGCGGCAAAGCCGCTGATCAAAAAAGCGAATACGACCGCACAGAGTTTCGCGGCCTACTGCAAAAACAGCAGGTCAAAGAGGCTGCCGCGATGCTCGATGCGGCTCTGGCGGCCAATCCCGATGATGCCAGCCTTTGGCAGGATAACGCTGGATTGATGATGAATCTAATGCGAACTGATCGCAACGCGACGTTGACTAGAGCTAAAGATCAACTGAAGAAGCTGGAAGGTCTTTCGGAGTTTGAGCCCCAGGCCGCCAATGCGTATCTTACGACGCTCAGCGTCTTGATGAACTTGGGTGGCGACGTTGATGCTACGCTTAAGTCTATGGAAGTGGCATCGGACAAGCTGGAATCTTCGCCGGCAGGTCAATCGGTGTTGAGCATGAGAATTCAATTGCTTGGTCGTGCGGGACGCCAAGCCGATGCGAAGAAATTGCTCGATGGTCTGATTGCTAAGGCCGGGGAAGGCAGAGAGTATCTAGGCCCCGCGGCCATGTATCTCCAAATGATCGGTGGCGAGTTCAAGAAAGAAGCCGCGATCGTTGAAGCCAAAGCTCAAAAGATTGCCGATGAACTTGTTGCTGGAGAGACTCTGAGTGTTGCAGATTTTCAGGCTTACTCCGGATTCATGCAAGCGATGGCCGCACGATCCATGCGGTCCGAACCGGTAAAGGCAATGGAATTCGTCACTGCGATTGAGAAAGCCATGGATAAGGCATCCAAAGGCGGCGAAGCACCCAATCCGCTCTACAAGGCTATTTCAAACCAGTTAGATCGAATGAAGCCAATGATCGAAACTGAGATCAAGCGAGCGGAACTGATTGGCAAGCCAGCCAAGGACTATGGTGATTTCGCAAATGAGAACTTCTTGATCGGGATGAATCAAAAGTCTTTAGCTGAGCTCAAGGGCAAAGTCGTTCTACTGGACTTCTGGGCCGTTTGGTGCGGTCCTTGTATCGCGACCTTTCCGCACTTGAAGGAATGGCACGAGAAGTACTCCGACAAGGGCTTTGTGATCATCGGTTCTACCAAGTTCTATAACTTTGAATGGAACGAGGAAACCGGCAAGGCCGCTCGTTCCCAAGAGGAAGTACCCGTCGAAAAAGAACTGAATATGCTCGAGAAGTTCCGCGAGTCTTACGGCTTGCATCACGGCTTCTTGGTGACGACTAAAGAAGAGGACTACGGCAAGTCGTTCATGGTTTCTGGAATCCCACAAGCCGTTCTTATTGACAAAGAAGGCAAGATTCAAATGATCCGCGTTGGTTCCGGCGAGCAAAACGCGATGGATCTTGAAAAGAAGATTGAGGAATTACTCGCTCAATAATTGGAGCTTAGGCTTGGTTTTAGGGGCGCAGCCCTGTTTATTAACCCAGTCCAGCCCAGCCCAGCCCAACCCAGCCCGGCCTGTAGGACTTGGTTAGGTGACTCGGAAGAAAAACAAAGGGCCAACGGCCCGAAATCCCAGAAGAGGCGAGGTCATTAGACCTCGCCCTTTTTCGTAAACTTAGTTCATCTACCCGCGTGCAATTTCTTCAAGAACTTCTCGGCTACGCTTAAGTGCGTATCTAGTTTACTTCCCATCTTGTTGCATTGAGCAACCATTACTGACATCCGGGGATTGCTGCTGAAGAAATCGCGATGGAGATGGATGAAGCGCCAGTAGAGTGCGTCCCAAACCTCGCACCATGCGCCACGCTTGAAATTGCTCATCTTCAACACATAGCTCGACCCACTGATGTAGGGCTTCGTTGTGATCAGGCCTCCGTCTGCGAATTGGCTCATCCCAAACACATTGGGGACCATGACCCAATCATAGGCATCAATAAACAGCTCCATGAACCATTGGTAGATGGCCTCGGGGGATATCTCGCACAGCAACATAAAGTTACCGAGTATCATCAATCGCTCGATGTGATGGCAGTAAGCGTGTTGAAGCGTTCGAGTCACCACAACATCCACGGGTTCGATGCCTGTGGTGCCATCGTAAAGCGACGCGGGCATCGGTCGATGATGTTGCCAGTAGTTGATCGATCGCTGTCGGCGTCCCATCTGGCGATAGACACCCAAGATGAACTCTCGCCAGCCAATAATCTGTCGTACGAAGCCTTCCAGCGAGTTCATCGGAACGCGATCGATGCGTTCGATGGCCGCATCCACTACTTGACGCGGTGAAATCAGGCCGATGTTGAGCGCTGGAGTCAGTACGGAATGAAATAGCACGCTCGACCGAACGTCGATCGCGTCCTCGTAGATTCCAAAGTTCTCGAAGCGATGATCTAGAAAGTCGCTTAAGCAAGCTTGCGCGGCAGACTCTGTGATCGGGTATCGAAAAGATTGTGATGGAGCGATCGTATCCAGCCCAATCGCGTTCGGAAAGCTCTGCTGAACGTACTCCTTCGCAGACTTCACGCAAGTAGACTCTTTGGGCCACGCCACGCTTGGTGGAACAACATCGCGAGGGAGCTTCTTCCGATTGTCCGTATCAAAACTCCACTTGCCATCGACGGGCTTAAGCTGTTTATCGACCAATAGGTTCAATCGCTTGCGTTGCTGAATGTAGAAGTCGGTGAAGAACAGCTTCTTGCGACCAGCTACGTAGTCATCAAACTGATCAGCAGTCGTCAAGAAATGCGGATGCTCGACGACATCAAAAGGAATCTTAGCTCGTTCAAGAGCGGCTGTTAAGCGTTGGTGTAGCCAGTCGTCGGACAAATCGAAGAAGCTAACTTTGGTGACTTTAAGTCGCTTGAGATGCTTAATGACGTCCGCGGTTTCTTTTAGCTGGCTGGACTCGAAGTATGCAACCTTTTGTCCGGCCTTGATGAGTTCGCTCTCAAGCTGTTTCATCGATGCTCGATGCAGCACGAGCTTTTGAGCATGAAAGCTGTACTGAGTGAATAGCAACGGCTCTTCGATTAGCACGACAACATCCGCTTGCTTGTGAAGCGGCTGGCCTCGGAACAACTGATGCGGGTAGATCAGTACTGCGTGCACGAGACTAAACCGTCATGCGACGACGAGGTTGAATGGAGGACAGACCACCGTCCACCGCAATGGCTTGGCCTGTAATCCAGTCGTTGACTGGATTCAGCAAGAACTGAATCATCGACGCGATATGCGCAGGTTCACCAATGCGACCCAGAGCGTGCATCTCTTGCGAGGCCTTTTCGCTGGTGGGATTCTCCCAGATCTGTCTAGTCATCTCGGTGCGAGTCATCCCTGGGCAAACGCAATTGACTCGGACGTTGTAGTTGGAGAGCGAAGCGGCCGCGGATCTCGCAAGACCGATAATTCCCGCTTTAGCCGCACCAATCGCTTCGTGGTTGTGCAGCCCAATCTCAGCAGCGGCGGAAGACAGCAGCACGACGCTTCCCCCGTTTTCACGCATCAATTTCGCGGCCGCCTTAACAGTTGCAAAGGCCGTGAAGAGATTGGTGTCGATGACATTTCGAAAGT
>CAYWNG010000012.1:0-15605 GCA_964458685.1 uncultured Pirellulaceae bacterium | reverse complement strand
AGCTGGACCGGCTTAAGCCAAAGTGAACCAATGCAGTTGACGATGCCGGTGAGGCTATCCGAGGGACTCATGTTCGTAGTGATTGCGACGATCAAATTCTGCGAGGCGGACATGTCGACCACCGCAAACGGCTGTGAGGTTTCCTGGGAGAGCTGAGCCAACTTCTCTTCATTGCGTCCCAGCAAAACCAGACTTTGCCCCGAGGCTGACAGCATCCGAGCCAGCGAGCTGCCTATAGATCCTGTGGCTCCCAGAATAGCGATTGACATGGCTAAACAACCTTTTTCACTGCAATTCGCGATACGTCCAAGATGAAAACGCAGAATCCTCGTAGGTCTGGTTCTTTCTAATGGCATTGTAGACGCCCGCCAAGTGCGGCTAAACTATCCTGTCTGAGGGTTGTCTCCCTACGAACCATTTCTGTCAATAACTTGTCGTATTCACGGAAATGGTGTTGTCACCTACGTCCACTGTCTCTCAACCGAACCAAAATACTCGATGCTGATAGTGTCGAATCGCATCGAGAATACTGCTACGGTCGAACTCAAGACGCCGAACAATCCTTCAGGGCGAGTGGCCAGGATCAAATACAGCGTTATCCATTTCGAAGATCCGAATTCGTACTGGGTACAATCAAAGTTTGGTGGATTCGCAGAGTACTTCCGACGAGTATCACAATAGAAGTGCTGTTAGATTCGCAATGTTCACACTTTGCACGATAATCGATCTGTGCCTTGATCGATGGCCGTCGCAGCTTCCCACGCTGGACGGTCCGATTGCTGGCAAGCTACTTCGCGAGTTCAACAGAAGCAGCGACGCGATTGTGCAGACCTACGGTGCTGAGGACGCAGGTCAGATCGTGTGGGGATTGTACGGTCCGGGAGGAATCGTATCCGATGCACTCTTTCAATTAGACGATTGCGAAGCGTTATCCACACTTAGATCTATCCGCGAACTGTATCGAAACGGATTTGCAAAACACTGCACTCATCGTATTGGCGAAGAATGGCCGACGAAACTCGATCTTGCGTGCTACATGCTTTGGGATATATGGACTCAAGGCCGCAGCGTTTAAGACATGCTACGAAATGGAGTCTGTTGGACTTGCTATTCTGGAGACTTGCTTAACCAACGAGAATGAATCTGTACAAGAATCGGCTCTACATGCGCTAAATCACTTATACTACGAACGACCAGAGATTTCCGCAAAACTCATCAACCAATACCTTTCGCACCCTGGACGTACGCATGCGGCCATTGGGTACGCTCAGAATTGTCGCATAGGTCGGGCTCAATAGACGATGAGAACAACCATGACTAGTTGCACTTTCATGGCTCCTCTGCGACCTCCGCGCCTCTGCGTTGGGCTCTTCCTCTTCTCCCTCATCTTTAGTTTTCATTTCCAAGCGTTCACGAACAAACTCACTCCGCCGCTGAAACCACTTTCGCTCTACGTGTCGAAGGTTTGCGGTTCCCTGGAATTTTCTTCTGACTTCGTCTCGACAAGCGAAAGAGTCGGATTCCCCAAGATTCCGTGTTCGCGAAAAACTACCATCACATCTTCTGCATTCAGTGGATTCGAATAATTAGTTCCATACAGCATTGCGAAGCGCTGTGCCAGGCCGCGAAGCGTAGTGTGGGGCTTAGACACCGGCGTACTCTGCGCCGCATCTAACATCGCAATCCATGTTGCCAGAATGTAGAGGTCGCCGGGGAAGCAAATACTGATGTTTTCAAACTTGTGAACGTCAATTTCCTCGATCTGTTGACAGGTTGCTCGCTTCGATTTACGTGCCATTGTTGCCTCCCTTTTGCGACCTTTTCGGATATGTACTCAGCGGATGCCGACGATTGAACTTTGGCGCGGCCATATCAACAGTCTTGATTCGCAACATCCCTGTTGGCACGCGCTGGCTCTTGTTTGCATGGTCCGCTGCGATCTCCGCAAGTCTCTTAAATGAGTTTCCAAAGCCCGGGAAAACTATGAACTAACGCATGAGGACGAGCGAGGGGATCAACGAAGACAGTCGCAATGGCAAATATGCAAAGAACGAGAGTTACGAGCGTTAGATTCTGAAGACGCCAAATCCTAAAGAGTTTTCGACCAAGAATGTAAGGCGGCTCCAAGACTATTCGATTGTCTACCACTCTTCCCGAAATGATAGTGTTGCCAAGGCGAAATAGATTCAAAAGAGCTATCAGTACGGGGAAATCAAGCGCAAGAAACCACAAGAAGACTGTTTGGTGTTCTTTCGCCCAGACAGCAAAGTTAATTGTCAAGACACCTCGAATAGATAGAACAAAACAGACAAAACAAAACATTCCAACCGCTGATGTCACGAAGACGCATTGCACGACAACATCTAGCAGAAATAAGGGAATCTTCGTCTTTGCAGATTTCATTGGGCTCTACTTTCATTTTAGGTTGCACGCGAAGCCTCCACAGGTAATCGCGCTGCTGAGTCAATTGCTGAAATTGAATAACAGCCTTAAAAACCAAGGTCTCGCGCAATGGCGCGAGGGAGCAAAGTTAGAACGACGGATTACGATGAAAGAGCTGTCCCTCGCTAACGCAGCGGGTTACCACAATTTTCTTACTACCAAAGCAGTACGGCTCAAGACCTAAGAACTATCTGCAAGAGAATGAGGGCAGGAGAATGGAAAGATGAGTTGGTCTTCTCTTTGCGTCTTAGCGTCTTTGCGCGAGTCCTGATTTGAAGCGGTGTGAAGTTCAGATCATTCCAGCCCTAGTTTTCAGCAAACTCCATCCTTGGTCAATCCCGGCAGGAATGTGACCTATCAATCACTTCAGGCCAAGATATTCTTCAACCTGCCGTTGGTCGAGTGTTTTGCCATAGTAGATGAGCCCCTCTTCGTACAATTGCTCTCGCACCGTCAACGGCTCGACTGTCCTCGCCTGAGTTGTGTTTGATTTCTTGGCGATGTCAGGGTTAAGAGACGAGCAGTGAATCAACCAAAACCCGATCGCCATGAGAGGACCGCCAAGAAGCGTTGCAAAGAACCATAGGCTAGGACTCCCCAATCCCTGGATCTTTTGACGGCGCTTCTTGTCAGCTTCGTGAAGCACTACAAAAGCGAACAGAATGTTGACCACTAACCCACCGATCAGTCCGAATAACATTGTGCTTCACCTTTCATGGTCATCGTTGCGTTAGTTCGACCTAATACGTGTATGGCTCAAAACGGCTTGGATATTCCGCAAGCGTCCTGAACGCGAGTCAATACGTTCGTCGCTTGCAGACGCGCTCGTCGTGCACCATCGGCCAGTATATCCTTTACGGTATCTGGTCGGCTAGCAAATTCTTGGCGACGCTGACGAGCTTCCGCATAATAATTCTCGGCGGCATCGGCCAATTGCTTCTTGATCTCGCCGTAGCCAAACCCGCCTCTACCATAGAGTTCTGCCATGGCGGCAACTTGGTCCGGGGAACCGAATAGCTTGAACAACAGAAAAAGATGGTCCGTTTCGGGATCTTTTGCGGCTTCCATGGGACGACTATCGGTGGCGATCCGCATGATCTTTTTGCGAAGCGCTTTCGGTTCTTCGAATAGCTCGATCGTGTTGTTGTAGCTTTTCGACATCTTCTCACCGTCGGTTCCAGGCACCTTGGCAGAAGTCGACAACAGGCGAGCTTCGGGAAGCACAAACGTCTCGCCGTACTGATGGTTGAAGCTGCTCGCCAAGTCGCGACAAACTTCAATATGTTGAACTTGATCTTGGCCAACGGGCACTAAGTTCGAATCGTAAGCCAAAATGTCCGCGGCCATTAGCACGGGATAAGTGAACAAACCCGCGTCGGCATTCAAGCCTCGTGAGACCTTATCCTTGTAAGCATGACAACGTTCCAACAATCCCATCGGCGTACAAGTCATCAAGATCCATGTCAATTCAGAGACTTCTGGAACGTCGGACTGATTGAATAGAACAGCTTTCGCAGGATCGAGCCCCAGAGCCAAAAGGTCCAGCGCGGCGTCGCGCTTGTATTGTCTAAGCAGTTCAGCATCCCGCACCGTGGTTAAGGCATGCAAGTCAGCGATGAAATAGTAGCCATCATGTTGCTGCTGCAATTCGATGTACTGTTGGATCGCTCCAAAGTAATTGCCCCAGTGAAAGCGACCCGTGGGTTGAATGCCTGAAAGGACACGCATGATTCAAATCATTCTCAAGGAGTTGTTGCTCGGGTTGAAGTAGCTCAGCTCAACCGACAAATGGTTCTACCGACACATTGTTCAATCGATACATAGTTCAACCGATACATAGTTCAATCGATACCGATTCGTTCTCTAAAAAGTCTTAACGGCCTCGGCCGCACTGGCTGCACCAATTTCGCGAAGCGCCTCTGGTAACTGTTCGATTAATCTTTGGCTGACTTGCGGATCGTAGTAGTTGGCTGTGCCGACTTGTATCGCACTTGCTCCGGCGGCCATAAACTCCATCACATCGTCGATCGTAGCGATACCACCAATGCCGACGACTGGGATTTGAACAGCGCGAGCTACCTGATAGACGCAACGCAATGCAACGGGTTTAATGGCTGGTCCGCTCAGCCCGCCCATGATGTTTCCAAGAATAGGCTTCTTTTTACGCCAATCGATGGCCATGCCGAGCAAGGTGTTGATACAACTGATCGCGTCAGCTCCACCAGCTTCGGCGGCTTTGGCAATGTCAGCGATCCGAGAGACGTTGGGCGTGAGCTTCGCGAGAATCGGTAATCCGCAAGCGTCGCGAACACCGCGGATCACCTGCTCGCACATAGCCGGGTCTGTTCCAAAATCAACGCCGCCACTAACGTTCGGGCACGACACATTCAACTCAAGTGCGGCTGCTCCGCCCGCAGCGTCGATACGTTTGGCAAGCTCGATAAACTCATCGCGGCTTTTGCCTGCGACGCTCACGATAATCGCTGTGTCGATCGTTCGCAGATACTTCAGATGGTTCTCGATGAAATAGTCCACGCCGTCGTTATCAAGGCCGATCGAATTCAACAGCCCTGAAGAGGTCTCCACAGTCCTCCACGGTGCGTTGCCAGGACGTGGATTGAGCGTGATCGTCTTAGGCAAAATGCCGCCCAACGAGTCAAGCTTGACCAGCTTCTGCATCTCGCGAGCGTAGCCGAATGTTCCCGAGGCAACCAAAATCGGATTGCGCAGGGCTAGCCTTCCCAGTTGGACTCGCAGATCTACGGAAGGCGTTGAACTCAATTGACTGACTCCGAGCTTCTAGACTGAATCAAAGCATGAACAGCTTGCAGAATCGAGTCTGCCACTTGTTGCTTGGTTCCAGCAACTTTAGCGACGGTCGTTCCACTGGCTGCGATAATTTCAACATCGTTCAGCTCGGAGTCAATCGCTGTTGGGCCGTTGCTGACCATCAAGTCGCAGCATTTCTTCTGCATTTTCACGATAGCGCGAAAACGCTGATCTTCCGTTTCCAATGCGAAGCCGACGACCCATTGATTGGGGCGTTTGGCATTAGCGACCGTGGCAACGATATCGGGTGTTTCTACCAATTCAAGCTGTAGAGGCTTTCCGTCTTTAGCGATTTTTTCGGTGGCAATTCTCTTGGGCATATAATCGCAAGGAGCCGCGGCACCAATCAGTCCGTCATGGGAAGGAAAAAGCTGTTGAACAGTTTCCAACATCTCTTTTGTCGTAGTCACTTGAACAACAGTGGCCTCTGATGGGTAAGCCACGCTCACAGGGCCTGTGACAACGGTCACTTCGTGGCCTGCGGCAAGAGCGCTGGCGGCTAGGCATGAACCCATACGACCGCTGCTCGCGTTGGTCAAATAGCGAACAGGATCGAGGTATTGCCGCGTGGGACCGGATGTGATCAGAATGCGAGCCATGTAGAGTCAGTTCAACAACTGTGAGATGGCCGTAAGGATCTGCTCAGGTTCGGCCATGCGTCCCCACCCTTGCTTTCGACAACTGAGCCACCCTTGCTCGGGTCCAACGAACTTCACACCATCTTCTTGAAGCTGCGCCAGATTGCGTTGAACAGCGGGCTTGTCCCACATCGGGCTGCTCATCGCTGGAGCCATCAAGACATGGCCTTCGCAAGCGAGGTAGAGCGTTGAGATCAAATCGTCTGCGAGACCGTGTGCGCAACTTGCCAAGAGCCGAGCCGTAGCGGGTGCGACCAGAAGCAAGTCGGTGCCCTCGGCCAGTTCAATGTGCGGCCCTAGCGGGAATCGTTGGTCGTAAACGTCCGTCACAGCGGGGCGACCACAAAGCGCAGTGAATGTGGCCGCTCCGATGAACTGTGTGGCTCCATGCGTCAAAACAGTGCTGACCGAATGGCCCTCTTGAACCAAACGGCTGACCACTGTTGCAACTTTGTAGGCGGCGATACCGCCGCCGATACCAACGACGATTCGAGCCATGTTTTAGAGCTCGAGGCTGTCCATGTCCAGCAAATCGCCGCCATCGTTTTCACCGATGATGGCCATTTCGCCAGCCGCCGTCAGGAAGATCTTGTCCTGAACGATCTCTTGCAGGACGATCTCCATCTTGTTGGTTGCGATCGTATCGACCAATGGTCGTGAACCACGGTTGAGCTGAACCAATCGCTTTTGAATCAGGGTAGAAAGCTTAAAACGGCCTCCAACCTTGTTCACAATCTCTTCTTCTTTAAGTGCTTCGAGCATTTAAGCCCTCCTCGTTTTGACTCTGCTGTAGTAGTCGACAAATTTCTTGGACCGATTGTTCGACATCTCGGTTAATAATTTCGTATTTGTAGCGTGGCATAGCCTGGATCTCTTCAGCCGCCACTTGCAATCGCCTCAAAATGGCCTCTTCCGAATCGGTGGCTCGCCGTCGAAGTCTCAATTCTAGTTCGTCAAGCGATCCTGGATGCACAAAAAAGCTGATTGCACCGGGACATTGGTCCATGACGCAAATCGCACCCTGCACATCTATCTCCAGCAACACCCAACGACCTTGATTTAGCCCCAGCTCGACGTTTTCACGTAATGTTCCGTACCAGTCGCCGCGTCCGAAGACCTCTTTGCACTCCAAAAACGCATCCTCGGCTCGCAACTGCTGAAAACGCTCTTTGGAAACAAAATGGTAATCTCGTCCGTCAACTTCGCCGGGCCGCGCCGCTCGGGTCGTAACCGATACGCTCAAGTCGATTGGCAAAGGGCAATCCTGCAGCAATCTGCGCAGAACGGTGCTCTTGCCTGCACCCGAGGGACCGGAAACGATAATCAACTGGCCAGCGCGGGTCACGGTTACTCCACGTTCTGAATCAGTTCACGGATCTGTTCCAAGGTCGACTTCAGATCGACGACACGTTGAGCGATGAAAGCATCGCTGGCTTTGGAACCGATTGTGTTTGACTCGCGAAACATCTCTTGAACCAGGAAATCGAGCTTGCGTCCCTGACCTTCACTGGAGTCGAGCAACTGCTCGAACTGGCCAAAGTGACTTCGCAATCGAACGATCTCTTCGCGGATGTCCGTCTTGTCGCTCATCAGAGCAACTTCACGAATCAAATCTGGTTCATTAAGTGGTGCGACATCGCCAGCGCTGATCGCTTCTGCAACGGCGGTGGCAACGCGAGTCCGCAATCGTTCGCGATACTCGGAGAGAACTGCTGGAGCGCGTTGTTCGATCGCTTCCGACAAGGCGGCCATCTGTTTAAGTTGTGATCGAATTTCAGTAGCCATTGAAGCACCCTCTTGGGCGCGCATTCGATTCATGGCTTCAAGCGCTGATTGCACTGCTGACGTTAGGGCCTCGAGTAACTCGGGCGACTCTTCGCGCTCGGGGATGGATTCGGCTACCGCACCAGGCAGTGCCAGAAGATCGCTGAGCGTCACGCTGGCGGGTAAGCCTATCTTTTCGGCCACGGCTTTGCACTGCTGGTAGTAACTTTCGATCACTGGTGCCTGAATCTGGTAAAGGTCCAGCGATGGTCGGCCGCTCCAAATCACATTCAGTTGAATCGTGCCGCGACGAACCTGAGCCCGAACAATCGTTTCGATCTCCGATTCAAATGCGTTTAAGCCTTCGCTGGTACGCAGGTTGATCTTGAGATGCCGATTGTTGACGGCGCGAGCTTCGACGACCATCGTACCACCAAGTGGCACGTTGCAGCGTCCCTCACCCTGTCCTGTCATGCTAAGCAATCGAGTTCACCTACAGTTGTTCAAGCTACGAGTGGTCAAGCTTTGGATCATTCAACGCGACTGAGCGTGTGACTCAGCCGATGAACTTAGTTGTTCGGAGTCGAAGGCTGAGTCGGAGCTGAGCCATCGCCAGCGGGAGCGGTTGGTGTACCGGCTTCTGGAGTGGCCGGTGGAGCGGTTGACGGCGCTGGCTCGGTAGGTTGAGTCGGCGCAGGAGCGGCAGGCTCGGTCGTTGTTGGAGCTGTCGGAACTGGCTCAGTCGGTGCAGGAGTTGTCGGAGTCGGACTTGTCGGAGTCGGAGTTGTCGGTGCCGGAGTTGTTGGTGTAGCTGGCTCAGTCGGCTTGGGAGCTGCCTCGCCAGCGGGAGTTGTAGCAGCAGGAGTTGTAGCCGCAGGAGTTGTAGCGGCAGGTGGCGTCACGCTTGGGGCTGTCGCGGGATCGATCGCCGGAGTGTTTGCGGTCGGAGCTGGTGCTGTAGCGCCTTCTCCGGCTGGTACGGTGATGCCGCCAGTTGGACTCGCGTTGGTTTCATCACCAATCGCTCCCGTTGATTTTGATCCATCCGTAGTTCCACTGGAAGGCTTCTTGTCGTTACTTTCCATCTTCGAATCATCGCCGGAAAAACCAGTCGAGAAGGTTGGGGTCTTGAGGAAGGCGATTGCCAAGCAGCACATCAGAATCCAGAAGGCAGCAACGCCTACGGTAATTCGAGTGAACAAGTCACCGGCTTTGGTTCCAAACGCACTTTGTCCACCAGCACCACCCAACGCGCCAGCGATTCCACCGCCTCGGCCACGTTGTACAAGCACCAGCAGCACTAGGAACAACGAAGTCAAGAAAATGGTGATACCGAAGAAATAGTGCGATAGTTGTCCAATCAACATAATTGTTCCTAACGTGTGTTGAGCATTCCAATTGTATTGTTGTGATTACTTGGCAGCAGCCAATCCACAGCTTGCCAAAACGATAGCCGCAAATGAATCGGCCTTGAGTGAAGCTCCACCCACCAGAGCGCCATCAATATTCGGTTGACTCATCAGTTCACCCGCATTGTCCGGCTTAACGCTTCCGCCGTATTGAATACGGATAACTTCAGCGACTGAGCTTCCGAACAGTTCTGTGAGCAACCCACGGATTTGTGCGTGAACCTCTTCGGCCTGCGCTGGCGTGGCCGTCTTGCCAGTGCCGATGGCCCAGACAGGTTCATAGGCGATGACGATCTTTGAAGCTTGTTCTGGTGTAAGACCAGCCAACGATCCACGAACTTGAGTGTCGATGACTTGAGCGGTCGCTCCCGATTCACGTTCGCTGAGCATTTCGCCAACGCATACGATCGGTGTTAGTCCGAACTTCAGAGCCGCATGAGTTTTCTTATTGACCGACGAATCTGTTTCGCCGAAAAACTGACGTCGTTCGCTGTGCCCCAGAATGACATAGTGGCAATGAAGGTCGACGAGCATTGGTCCGCTGACTTCGCCCGTAAACGCACCCTCAGCCTCGTGGTACATGTTCTGACCGCCAACGCCAATCGCCGAGCCCTTGAGTGCCGAGGCGATCTCTTGCAAGTAAACGCTTGGCGGACAAACGGCGACATCGATTTGCGCAGAAGTGCCTTGCAATTTTTCCAGCAAGCCACGGACGAGCGCGAGACCGCTCTCTCGTGTTGTATTCATCTTCCAATTGCCAGCGATAAACGGCTTTCTCAACGAACTCACTCCCAAGGAATACCAATTGCGGGGAAGCCACCTGCACGGGGTGCCATCCAGACAGCATTAACCAGCGACGTTAAAACCCGGTAATTTAGCCGCTTACCCGGTTTTCGTCGAGGTCCAAATTGCAACCTTAATCTTCTGGATTAACCAGTTTTCCACAAGTAGGGGGGGCAGAAGAGCGAAAGCTGGGAGGCGCTCTCGAGTGCCAGATTCGATAGTCTTCATCAATCCGAGAGAAAGTTCACTTCTAGAGCGGGGAGGAGTGATTAGGCCGAACACCCGAGGTCTCACCTTTAATGAACCTTTGGATCAATTCGCGGGGGAGTTCAATGCTGTTGTGATCGGCGGGGTCGATGATTTCGTAGGTGCAAATGCCTTCGGAGAACGCGTCAAACAGCCGTCGAGTACTTGATGCGGGGATAATCTCATCCTGAGCGGCAGCAAGTATCAGCGTGGGTGAACTGATTTTAGGTGCCAATGCCGAAGAGTTGAATGGATCGAGCATCAAGAGCTTGACGGGCAAGTAGGGAAACTGGGATTGAGCGACTGATGCCAAGCTGTCAAAGGGTGTCACCAGCAGTAGCCGATCGACTTTCTTTTCAGCAGCTAGCCTCACCGCGACTCCACTGCCCAAGCTTCGTCCAACGACGATTACTTCAGAGTGACTGGAGGCGACTCGATCATAAAGCGTCTTTGCGTCACGATGTAGCCGCATCTCGTTTGGCCTGCCCGGACTGCCACCGTAGCCTCGGTAGTGCATGGCATAAACCGAGCAGCCTTCGAAGCACTCAACCAGCGAACTCAACGAACTGGTAACGTCTTCCGCGTTACCGCCAAAGTAGATGACCGCTCTTGGTGATGCGGTTTTGTGAACCGACGCGGCAAAGTAATCGCTTTCCTCGTCGATCTTGATCATCGGAAAGCGATCGGATTTTGCTGTCGCTGGGATGAAGATCATCTGCCGCTGTAGCATGAACATCGCTAAGCAGAACAGACTGTACAAGATCAGAAGAGGCAAGCAAAAGTAGAGCAACTTTTTACTCAATTGGATCAAGCGAGCCGCAATCAAGATGCGATGCCTCTCTGACTATTGCCTACTCCTCTTGAATAACTTCCACTGTGACCGCGTTCGGCTCGAGTTTGGCAGAATTCAATGGCGAAGCTTCGCTCGCTCGTGGCAAAAACGAGTGGCAGGAGACTAAGGTGGAAATGCGACCAGACTGAACGCATTCGCCGCGCTGGTTGATCAGCTTTCGGAACCAAACAACTTCGCCACTTCTACGTCCGCGAGGTGTGATCGATTCGACTTCAGTCAAGACATGAACAGTGTCGCCGATATAAACGGGTCGACTAAACATCCATTGGTCGACGCGTACCAAAGCCAAGGTTCGCACTCTCGGACAAGTGCTGCTTAGGCCCGCCATTAACGACAAGCCTAACAGGCCATGTGCGATCGGTCTTCCGTACGGTGTCTCTGCCGCAAACTCGCGGTCTACATGCAGAGGATCGTAATCGCCAGTCAAGCCGGCGAAATTCATGATGTCAGTCTCGGTCAACGTTCTAGAAGGACTTTTCCATGTTCGACCGACTTCAAGATCTTCTAGGTAGAGGGCATCTGACATTCGCGACGACTCCAGTTTATTTGAATCCCGGCCAACCATGAATCTAATTCCAATCCAAAGCTGATCGAGAAGGAGCAGAATAGCTTTTGACTCGGTTCACGACAAGCAATATCGACTTGGAAAGGCTGAAGTAATTACAGTTGGCCGTCAAACAAGGTACAGCCATTCTAGATTACCTACACTCGCAACAAGAATTAGCTGGGCGGGTATTAGCGCAGATTGCCCAATTGACCTACCGAGCTCAACTAGAATGCCTTACCATTTACTACCGTGGTGGGTCAACACTGATGCGAAATTGTCGAGCTAGTTCTCGCCAATTTGCGGCCACTCCCTCTAATTTCCGTCCATACGGGACTGGGAGTATAGCAGAAACTGCGGGTTCCTGAACCCGCCAATCCACTCAGATTACCTACCTTTCTACCATTTTGCTTACAGATACGATCGAGGAGCGTCGCAGGAATGTCCAAGGAACCCAAACTGAGCCCTGTCGAGCAGATCAAGATTGATAGTCGATTTCTTCGTGGCACCATCCAACAAGACTTGGCCAACGACAGCGACCAATTTGACAAAGACAATTCTCAGCTACTGAAATTTCACGGTACTTACCAGCAAGACGACCGCGATAGTCGGGGTAAATCGGCTGATGGAGGCAAGTCGGCCAAAGCCTACAGCATGATGACTCGTACGCGAATTCCCGGCGGGCGGATGACCTCGGAGCAGCTCATCGCTCACTTGGATCTTTGCGATACTCTGGGCAACGCCACGCTCAAATGCACGACACGTCAGGCTCTTCAACTCCACGGTGTCTTGAAAAGCAATCTCCGCGAAGTGATTCATCGAATTTGCGAAGTCAACCTCAGCACTTTAGCTGCTTGCGGCGACGTGAATCGCAACGTCATGTGCTGTCCTGCTCCGATCAAGAGCCCTGTCTATGACGAGATCTTTCGCTTGACCGAAGGGCTCAAGGATCACTTAGCTCCCAAGACGAAAGCGTATTACGAGCTTTGGGTTCGCGATGAAGAGACCGGTGAAGAGACGCTGGAAGGTGGCGGCGAGCCTGAAGAGATCGAACCCATCTACGGCAAGACCTACTTACCGCGGAAGTTCAAGATTGGCGTTACACTGCCAGAAGACAATTGTATCGATGTCTACACACAAGACTTGGGCTTCATCGCTGTAGTTCGCGATGGCAAAGTCATTGGTTACAACGTCACGGTCGGTGGCGGTATGGGGATGACCCCTAGCGCTGCAAAGACGTTTCCAGCGTTGGCTCAACGCATGGCCTTTGCGACTTGCGAACAAGCAGTTGGAGTCGCTGAGGCTGTGGTCAAAGTTCAACGCGACTTCGGTGACCGCACCGATCGCAAACGCGCCCGGATGAAGTATCTGATCCATGATCGTGGATTAGAGTGGTTCCGTGCCGAAGTTGAAAAGTACTACGGCCAAAAGCTGGCCGACTGCACCGAGGACGATGTTACCGGTGTCGATCTACACATGGGGTGGCACCCACAAGGTGACGGCAAGTTCTTCTACGGTCTGAACGTAGAAAACGGCCGGCTCTATGATGGCGAAGATCGACGTTGGAAGACTGCTCTGCGCGAGATCTGTGCGGAACTCAAGCCAAGCGTTCGCTTAACCGGGAACCAAAGCATTCTTCTTTGCGATCTGGAAGAGAGCGCGTTACCGAAGCTTCGCGAGATCATCAAGCGCAACAAGCTGCCGTTGTCCGAAGAAGTCTCCACAGTGCGACTGTGGTCCATGGCCTGCGTGGCTCTGCCGACCTGTTCGTTGTCGATCACCGAAAGCGAACGCGTTCTGCCTCAAGTCATGGACCAGATGGAAGTAGAACTCGCCAAGCTGGGACTTGAAAAAGAAGCGTTTACAGTTCGCATGACCGGCTGTCCCAATGGTTGTGCTCGTCCCTACAACGCTGATGTCGGCTTGGTAGGTAAAGCTGTTGGACGGTATACGATCTATCTCGGTGGTCAATTGCTTGGTAAGCGACTGGCAAAGATCTATAAGGATCTCATTCCGCTCGAGCAGATCGTGCCAACGCTAGTTCCGGTTTTCACTGAGTTCAAAGCGAACCGGACAGCCAATGAGACTTTCGGCGACTACTGCGCGCGAGTGGGTGTTGAGAACCTAACTGCCGCTGAAGCAAGCGCCTAATCAATAGCTGAAGCGAATCTAATGGGAATCTGATTCGTAGCTAACTTAATCCAACTTCATCGCCGAAAGCATGTTCTGCGCGGCGATGATTAGATGCAGTCGATCACCTACGGCTTGCAAAGCGATACCACAAGGCTTTGTATCTGGGCGAAAATCATCAGCCCATTGCATGTCGCCACGAAGGATATGCACTGTCCCCGTGGAATCAAGCACCGCCCATATCGAAGCTCCATTGGCTGGTGAAGCCGCACAGGCCACTCGATGGACAAAGGGCTGGCTTTGACCAGCAGAATTCGCCGTGTGCTCGAATGGCAATCGATAGTGCCAAACTGGAGCAAGTTGTGAATCGAGTACCATCAACGCAGGTTCATCAGCACCCAAGACGCCCGTTGCCAATAGTTGCTCAGTGGTGGGCTGTTTGGTACTTGCGTTTTGCGACCAAGTCCACGGACCTGTACTTGGTTTAAAGGCAAGCTGTCTTCCTGCGAATGCTGAACTGGTCGATATCGGATGTTTGACAGGTTTAGCTTTGGGGGAAGTAATTTCGGAGCTAAGCTTCAGCGGCTCAAGCGTGCCATCTCGCAAGACAACCAATCCATCAACATCGCCGCTGCCCGATTGCGTGACAATCGCCATCGGCTCGCTATTGCATGAACCGCTAAGCTGTTCGCGGTTGGCTGGATCAAGCAGCAACACTTGCTTGTTGCTGGTAACTGCAGCCAGTCGGTGTGTTGCGCTGTCCCCGACCGATAACCACTGGAGATCGTTGACGCCCGCGCCGCTTGGAATCGGAAACAAGCTGCTCTGCTGTGACTTAGTGTCCAGGATCTCGATCGATTTGCCTCCCGACCAGACTGCCACATGTCGGCAATCTGGCGATGGGGCTAGTCGCGTACGTCCAGAGGAATCGCTGTTCTGGAGCTTGTATTCGCCCTTCTTTTTCAGCGATCCGTCTACGACTTGTAAGGTTCCATTGCTGAGAAGTGTCCAAATGGATTGCTGAGCGTCTTGAGCGATGGTTACGATGCGAGTTGGAAATTCGATTCGCTCTACCAAGCTCATTTGAATCGACTCAGGCGGGTATGCTTCGTCGAATTTGGTTTGTGATGGCCGCGCATTGCCGGCGGCCAATCGTGCAAGGTGAGCGCGGTGACGGACGAGCGTACTTTGCTGAGCCACCTTCAGTTCTTCAGCGACACTCACACCTTCGACGACTCGTGCTACCAACGGCGCGAGCGCGCGGTCGAGCGTCGGATTTAAGCGAACATCTACGAATTGCAGTTTGTTTTGCGAGTCCAAAATGACGACAGTGGGCGCTTCTTGGACTTGAAACAGGTCTCGGCCGGCTGCGTTTCGGTCGACGGCCAAGCGTCCGGGAAGCTTCCATTGCTTCACCAACTGTTCAAAGGTTAGCCCGCTGGGTGGATGACTCTCTGCCCAGATCGGCACGACTTCTACGGCGTTGTCAGCAACACCGGCTTTGCTCAACAGCTCCTTCATCACGGCCAATTGCTCAGCCGCAACCAGACAAGCTGGATGATCTGCCAGCCACATGAGCACCGTTGCCTTGCGGCTGTTTTTGGGCGTTGAATCAAAAGCAATTCCGCCATCAGGATCGCTTAGCCGAAAGGCCGGAATCTGCTTGCCAAGCGAGCCAACCTCAAGCGTAGGTGGAGGTGCCACAAACTGCGTGACTAGCAGGGTATTAGAATCTGTTTCGACTTGAAATCTGTTCCAATCGATAGAAGAATTTGTACGAACGTCGGCGAATTCAATCGAAAGTTCAAGCTGCGAAATTGACGTATCCGACAAGATTTCTTGAGGTAACATCTGTGTCGGAAGCTCAAGTCGCCGAACAAGGTTGCTCTCTTTGTCGATCCAAAATTTGTATGCCAGTTCATTGCGTTTGACGGCTACAACTGAACAAGTAATCCCGTCGATGGATT
>CAYWNG010000011.1:24813-25531 GCA_964458685.1 uncultured Pirellulaceae bacterium | reverse complement strand
ATAGCCAAGCACCAGTTAATGGTAGCATCAACAGACAGACACTCGAAAACGTCAAGTACGAACGCAGCAGTTCAAAAGTCGCGCTGGCAAATGAATCTGCACCGCGAATAACAATCGTATCGATCACATTCTTTGACTTGTACTTCGCTTGTCGGCTTACCGCCGTGAATAGGACTTCGCGCGAAGGAACTGCAATTCCGTAAGTTGCAATTCTGGAAACGACATCGATACAACTTAGCGCGAACAACGATCCATTACCTGCCAGCACAAGGAAGCAACCGGCTGATACCACGGGCAGTAGCATCAGCGCGAACGTTAGTCCCAGCTTCCGCAACAAGGGGCCTACCAACGCTAATTGCACGCCCAGCACTCCAAACTGCACCAACAAGTTTAGCTTCGCGAAGTAGCTGGTTCGCATGTCGCGATCGACCAATTCCAGCTTCGCAACATTGGTAATCTGAAGGTAGATCGTTGTGCCAAACAGACTAATGAAGATCAAGTAGACAATGATCTTCATCAAGTACGGCGATGCGATGATCTCACGAAGGCCGTCCATGATTCCGCCTTGAACCGCTTGTTCGCGCTGAGGCACTGGCCAACCCTTGGTGGTAAACTCCAAGCCAGTCGAAAAAACTAGACAAAGCTCTAGCGCAATAGCAGCAAGAATCATCATTGTTGTGATTCCCCAATTGTCTGCCTGTAAAGCCAGGGCCGATCC
>CAYWNG010000011.1:0-24803 GCA_964458685.1 uncultured Pirellulaceae bacterium | reverse complement strand
TTGCTCCACCTGCGATTGGCCCAAACAGTCGCTTGCCTTGCTCGGTTGAAAACAAGTCGATTAACACGCTCCACACTAACGACGTTGCGTACAAACTAAAGACACTAACCCAAATGAAAAAACAGCGGATCATCACGGGGCCGCCGAATTGGTGATTCCAGTAGGCGAATACCAAGATGCAAAGGCTGAAGAAGTTCACCAGCGTTAGAACTAAAACGCGACGATTCACCAGCGAGACCAACTTTGCGTAGAACGGAACCGCTAGCGTCATTGCGATAAGCGTACCAGCGAACAGCCAGCTCTTTTCGCCACTTGGTAACTCGCTGACTAAAGCTTCGCGGATCGGTCGCAACATCTGATACGACAGCATCACCAGGACGAACCAACAGAATGCCATTACGAAAGCAAGCCACTCGCCTTTTTCAACGGACAGATACGACTGAACTTTTTCGCGAAGGTAGCTGATCATCGTGGAAATCGATAGTCGGGATTCTGGGGATCAAAATCCTTGTCAGTAAGTCCGACATTGATTTTCAAATTCTTGTAGGTGTACTCCTCTTCCAATGGCGGCGCTGAATTGGGCTGGTCAGGCCAAAGATATGCCGCGTATCGAATGGGGAGATTTAACTGACTGTCGATGTAGATCTGAGCGATGTGAAAGTCGAACCGTTTGTCGCGCTCGGGATGCGTCACTTGGATCAACTTGCAATCGCGTCCATCCACCTCTTGATGCTCGAATATCTCAACGCGACAATCGCCGAGTTCACGGTCTCGCATCCCCTTTTCGATCAGCTTTTCAACCATCCGCAAAATGCCAATCTCGGTGATGGAGTACTTGTTGCCCATCATGGCAATCGTACCAGTCGGTGCAATCTTGACCGGAATACGAAACTGGTATGAAAGCAGATCTCCATCGTTTTGACCATCGACCCAAATTACTTCACGACCGGCAGACGCGCTAGGTTCGATGAACTTCAAGTAAACCGCGAAAGGAATAGGTGGCGACATATTGGGACGAGACTGGCGAATCTTCGCTTCCATCGTCTCTTCATCGTTCAACTTGCCTCGAATCCTCTCTCGCTTGGTAATCGTAGCCGTGTAGTCGACAACATCCGATTCGATTCGCTGTTTGATTTGCTCGGCGAGCTTCAAAACTGGATCTAAAGGATGCAGACCTGCCAAATTACGAGATTGATCGCCGTCTTTGGGAGCTTGATAAGCGGTTTCTGCATCCGCTTTCTGCGACTGCCTGTTGCGTTGCGCCGTTCGGACAGTCCAATAGCAGAACGCTACGAAAATCAACAACAGTAGCAGCATACGGCCTAAGCCGAAGCGCTTGCGCGGAGCTGTTGTAGATGATTCTTCGGGTTGTTCCATAGCTGCGATACTGTTGCTCGGGCTGGGCTGAGTGGGACTGAGGTTGAGTGGGGCTGAAGTGTGGGCTTGGGCGGCGACGAAGCGAGTCAAGTTTCCAAAGGGCAGTTGTCAGGCTCTGCGAACTCTTGGATACTGCATTGTAACCAAATCATGAGTTCTGAGAGCGACCGAAGATGATCACCGTAAAAGTCAATGATTCCGTGGGCACGATTCTGCTTGACCGGCCCAATCAATGCAACGCGTTAAACCGCGAGATGATCGAGCAGCTAACGCAAGCTTTTTCTGATCTACATCAAGAACGCAAGGTGCGCGGAATCGTTTTGACTGGTTCGGGGGCTCATTTTTGTGCTGGCATGGACCTCAAGCAATGGCACGCAAGCCTTGGCGGAGATGATGCCTTGCAGCAATGGTTCGTCGATTCGCAAGCCTTGCAAACCTTGATTGAAACAATGTTGATGCTTCCCAAGCCGATCATCGCTGCCGTCGACGGCTCGGCAAAAGGAAGTGGTCTGGCGCTGGTCTTAGCGAGCGATTTGGTTATTGCCAGTCATCGAGCCACCTTTAGCGCGCCGGCACCCAAGATGGGCTTGGTCGCTGGACTGGTCGCGCCACTAGCGAACTTCCGTGGCGGAGCGTCGCTCGCGAGCCAATTGTTGATCGGCTGCAACGAATTGTCCGCCTCCGAGGCGAAAGCGTTAGGGGTGGTTCATCACGTTGTTGAAGCCGAAATGATCTGGGTGCGTTCGAAGACATGGATCGATTCAATTGCAAGTGGAGCGGCCGAGTCGATTCAGCTCACCAAACGTCTGATCAATGAAATGGTCGGCGAAGCTCTGCTCGCTCAGCTTGCCTCGGGCGCCGCAGCGATGGCTACGTCGTTGACTACCGAAGCTGCCAGTGAAGGTTTAGGCGCATTCGTCGAAAAGCGCGAGCCCAAATTTCCGTAAACAGCAGAATAAAGCGGATCTTGCTGAGCGGGGATTGGTCGCGACGAAGGAATGGGTAAAAAGATGTGGGTAAGAAAATGAAAACACGGAATTGGCGCAAGGCCTGAAATTTCCGAAGCTCACGCGAAGAGGCGAAGAACGCAAAGAAACTATCAGATCAAGCAAAGGAGCGATCGTGAGTCGACCCAGCGGTAGTGTTAGCTTTGACAATCATGGCCGTGTTGTGCTGGTCAGCGGTGGAGCCAGCGGGATAGGAAGAGCCGTCTGTGAGGGATTCGCAGCCAGTGGTGCGCAGGTAGTTTGCATGGATGTCGCCTCACCAACTTCGCCGTCTCTCGACTCTCGTATTGCTTTTTTCAAGGGCGACACATCGAAGGAAAATGACTGCCAGAGCGTGGTCGAGGAAACCGTAAAGCGATTTGGCGGACTGGACATTCTCGTTAACAACGCAGCCGTTCAACCGCCAACTTCGTATGTTCCGCTGCATCAAGTCGATTCCAGCGACTGGCAGAGAATGCTAAGCATCAATCTTTCTGGTTACCACTACCTTGCCAAGCACGCTCTTCGACCGATGCTGCAGCAACGTAGTGGAGTGATTGTAAACATGGCCAGCGGCCAAGCGCATCGAACAGCTCGGCAAGTTCCCTGTTACGGCCCCATTAAGGCTGCCAATATCATGCAGTCGATGCAGTGGGGCGTCGAGTATGCACGCGATGGAATTCGCGTGGTATCCGTCTCGCCAGGAGCGATCAATACGCCGCTGGTTCGAGCAAGCTTGGAGGCACAGGGCGGCTCTCAGAAATTGGCTAATCGACATCCGCTAGGCCGCATTGGCGAGCCCGAAGAAATCGCCGCAGCCGTATTGTGGCTTGCGAGCCCCGGCGCGTCGTTCGTCACAGCCACCGATCTTCAGGTTGATGGTGGCTTAGGAGCGTTTGGTGCATTCGCTGAACCGTACCCGCAAGAATAGTTACAGGTACATTCCACGTGCGGGCTATTTTGCTCAACAGCAAAAGAAGCATTAGGAACCTTAGCTCGCGTTCAACCTATAGCGCTTCGTAGGGCAAATCAAACAGATCCATCATCTTGCTTGGATCACCGGTCTTTAGACCAAGCGTAAACCATTTGACTCGCTGAGCGCTTGAGCCGTGAGTGAAATTTTCAGGTACCGGTCGGACTCCAGCGTTCTTCATAATCATGTCGTCGCCAACTTGTTTCGCGGCATTCATTCCGCTTTCAATGTCGCCGGGTTCGAGAATCTGGTACTGCTTCTGAGCGTGATGAGCCCACACGCCAGCTAGAAAATCTGCCTGCAATTCAAGCCGAACCGACATCTCGTTACTCTTTTGTCGCTGAACTTGCGAGAGTAGACCAAGTTGATTCTGCACATGGTGCCCAACTTCATGAGCGATCACATACGCGAAGGCAAACTCCCCGGGCGCATTAAACTTCTCTTCTAACTCCTTAAAGAAAGAGAGGTCGATGTAAACGCTATTGTCAGCTCCGCAGTAGAAAGGCCCGGCCTGCGCACCTGCGTTTCCGCAGCCTTCGGTTTTCACACGAGCATCGTAAGTAACCAGGGTTGGTTCCCGATATGGCTGACCGCGCGAAATTTTGGGGTAAAGTCGCTTCCAAACTTCTTCAGTATCTTTGAGAATCA
This sequence comes from uncultured Pirellulaceae bacterium, assembly GCA_964458685.1. Taxonomy (GTDB): domain Bacteria; phylum Planctomycetota; class Planctomycetia; order Pirellulales; family Pirellulaceae; genus Aureliella. The sequence continues at coordinate 20,819 of CAYWNG010000011.1, read as the reverse complement.
CTCGGGACATTTGAAAGAGCGGTTCGTCTTCGCGTGGTCCCGCTTGCGGATCGCCTTGCCCAACGCCAACGGCTTGTTGCCCCTGATTCTGGGCTTGATCGACGAGGAACTCCAGTGGGTTTCCACCTGACAGATAGGTGATCAGAGCACCGATAATCAATACCAGAATACCGCCGCCCATAACCGGAGCCGCGCCACCGCCTTTACCGCGGCGATCATCTACATTATCACTGCCTTCTCGACCTTCCCAACGCATCGGACGTATTCCTTCTTCAGTGGCTTTGTGTTCTGCTTTGAAATCAGTACCGTGTTGTTCTGCTTCTAAGTCAGTACGTTAAACCTATCCAGAAAATGACTTTTCGGCAATCACCACTACTAGACACAGGAACACAGTCGCCTTCGGCTTGCCGTTAAACACCGTTAAGCGAAGTCGCATGTGGCTGCCGCAAAACGAGCAGTCGCCTGCGGCTTGCCGTTAAACGCCGTTAAACACCGTTAAGCGATCAACCACTATCCGCCGCGCACTTCTTTCAACCGTAACCCGCAGGCGACTGCGTTTATTGCCAAGAGCCAGTCGGCTCAATCGCTCGGCTCAATCGCTAGGTCAACGTTTGATCTTCCAACGTTCTTATCCATTTGGCAAGATCTTTGGGCCATGGCATTTCGAACTTCAGATGCTGACCCGTGACCGGATGAGTGAACGCCAGTCGATCGGAATGCAGAGCTTGACGCGGTGCGCCGCTTAGATCGGGCAAGATATCCCCGTCTGGTCCCACGTTATAGAGCGGTTCGCCGCACAATCGATGTCCCGCTTCTGAAAGGTGGATACGAATCTGGTGCGTTCTACCTGTTTCAAGTCGACAACGAATCAGCGAGTACTTGCCGTCCACGATCGGCTTAGCACCCAGCACGTGCGTGACCGCCTTTTCCGCTTCGTCAATCTGCTCGGCCGTGGCGTTGGCAGGCAAGCTACCGCGCAGTCCATCGCCTCGATCTCGCACTAGCATCGACTGAATCGTCTGAGCTTGAATGGCACCGTGACAGACAGCAACGTACTCGCGTTGAATCGTGTGGCGACGAAACATGGCTATCAGTCGTTGTTCGGCTTCTCGCGTTCTGGCAAACAACATGAGTCCACTAGTGTTTCGATCCAGTCGGTGGACGGGCAAGACTTGAAGCTCCGGCGGCAGCTTCTTAGCGTTTTGAATCGGCAACGATCCTTTGACTGGGCCTGACTTCGAAGCTCGAGTACCTTTGTTCATACCCTTGGGAGGCAGAGGAGGCCACCTGAGTCGTTGAATTTTCGCGAGTACAGGCGGCAAAAGTTCGTCGAGCGTCGGCTGTAATTGCCTTCGCTTGGTTGGCAACATTCGCTCTTCAACGTGCCGGACGGAGTTGACGCCAGCAGGCTTTTCAACCACCAACAGATGTTCGTCAAGGAATGCCAAGCGAACGTCGTTGGTGTCGATCGGTTTCGGAAGTGGTTGCTCCCAGACTCGAATCACATCGGTCTCGTTGACGCGACGCGCTTCATCCAAGCACAAGTTTCCGTTAACATCGATATGGCGATTGCTGAGCAACTTGCGAACTTCGCCCCAACTTTTGGGCGCAAGCAGCCGCTTCAGCGCGGCGACAAGCGTTTCGCCCGTGGATTGGTCGTTCAGATGGAAAACTTGGCATTTGCCCGAATTGGGCTGTTCGTTCGAATCTCTCGGCATAGTAGGGGCGATTATAACTAGGCCTGCCAATTTGGTTAGGTTTCTTTACGCACAAACAACGCAAACCATCAGTTTGGGGTGCTTCGGCACGAGGTTTGCTTACGAAGCCAGATTGCTTGCCACCTTGGCAAGTTATCAAAGACACGCAGAATCGAACTAACGCACAGATTCGAACAATGCCCCGGCCCAAACTGAGCCAGTGGGGCTACAATCTTCAACGAACTCATTGTTACTTTCCTCGCAAACCATGAAAACTATGGCCAAGGATTATTACCAGACGCTGGAAGTCAGTCGAACCGCTTCACCCGAAGAGATTCAGAAGGCCTATCGTCGGCTTGCGCGAAAGTACCACCCAGATCTCAATCCCGATGACAAGTCGGCTCAACAGAAGTTCAAAGACATTCAACACGCTTACGACGTACTAAATGACGCTGAAAAGCGGAAGATGTACGACCAGTTCGGCCCAGACTTTGAACGGATGGGAGGCGGCCAAGGTCCGTTTCCAGGCGGTGGCCCGTTTCCAGGCGGTGGAGGCCCTGGCGCGGGGTTTGAAGAGGTCTTTGGATCCGGCGGCGCAGGTGCCGGCGGCTTCGGCTTCAACAATCTTGACGAGCTGCTCCAACAATTCGGCGGGGGCGGAGGCCGTGGGCGCACCCGCGGTCGTGCTGGTGCCAGTCGCGGACCAACCAAAGGTGCCGACCTGCGAGCTCAACTGACCGTTCCATTCAACACCGCAGTTCTAGGCGGCTCCGCGTCGATTCAAGTCTCCCGCGAAGGCAAAGAGGAGTCGATCCAATTGCGCATTCCGCCTGGTGTTGATTCGGGAAGCAAGATGCGCTTGCGAGGCCAAGGTAATCCCGGTTCTAACGGCGGCGAAAGTGGCGATTTGATCGTCGAGCTAGATGTGGCCGCGCATCCAAACTTTCAACGCAACGGCTTCAACCTCGAACTGAAGCTACCGATTACTCTTCGTGAAGCAATGCTGGGGGCTACGATCGACATTCCGACACCCAGCGGAACTGTTGCACTGAAGATTCCTGCCGGCACTAGTGGCGGCAAGAAACTGCGAGTCAAGTCGCAAGGCGTTCGCGACGCCAAAGGCAACGTTGGCGATCTTTATGTCGAACTGCAAATCAAGCTTCCCGCTGGACTTCGCGACACCGATCAGCTTCCTCAGTCGATCAAAGATGCTGCCGATGCTATCGAGAAAATGTACGACTCGCCGCTTCGCGAGGATCTCCGCTGGTAGCTAGGCAATGCCTTACGGACAAACGCTTCACTATTGGGTTTTGAAGGCAAGCCCCCAAACACCTCCAAAACACCCCCACGCACAAACTGCACAACTTCAAAATGCGCGAGATACCTCAGGTAGTCGCGCATCGAAGCAATGAAAAGGTTGTCTCCGTTCACCGATTGCGCAGTATCACTAATGTGCGCCAGCCGATTCGACTGTAAGTGCGAAGATGATTGGTAACGTGTTGTCGTCGCCCTTCAACAGTTCGATGCTCTTCATCTCCTTAGCCGAATCTACGCTGAGTGATAAGTATCTTAGTTGTCGACCATCTGATTCGAAAGCAAGTTTTGATTCGGGTACATCGGGTTTATTTTGGTAGTTAGCGATGTGCTTACCGTTGATCAATGGATAGTCCTTCGTACTTCCATCTTCAAACAAGCATCGAACAATCAGACTCTCTGAGGCCGTCTGGTTGGCGGGAAATCCTCCTACAGCCACGCAGCCCAGTAAATGCAACGTGGAAATCTTCCCGGTACAAGGGATCGTTACCGATGAAGGTAGCGTGGCAGCTTGTGGTGGACGTCCTGGTTGTTGAGGCCCTCGTGCTCGTTGCGACTGCAACATAATCATGTTTGCAATCCGCCCGCCCTGAGGATCTTGGATCTCAAAGGGAACGCCTTCGAATTCGATCTTCCCATAGCTAGACAGCGAGAACTTCTCGCCTGGTGCCCGCGTGGTGGGCATGGGCTTGTCGCTGCTGAGCGTTGCAGCGGTAGAAAGCGTTAGCGGCGTGTAACGATCGCGATGGTTCAAGAAAGTCAAAAGGTCTGCCATCTCTTGTCGACTGATTGAGCTTTCAAAACCCTCGGGCATCAATGACTTGACCGAAGCCTTCATCGTTTCGATGTCCTCGCGCAGAACCTGCTCTTCTTTGCCTTGAGTGTTAATCAACCGCAAGGCGTTGGATGATTCGCCGGCAAGCATTCCGGTGATTGTCTGACCATCGACAGTCAAAATTTGATAGGTCCGGAAGTTGTTTTCGACGCTACGGGAAGGATCCATGATGTTCATGAGAATCTCTGCCTTAGGATGCACGGCCATACCGGTCAAGTTCGGGCCGATTGCGTTGCCAATATCACCGTGTTTATGGCATTGGCTACAGTGCTTCTTGTACATGGCGATACCATTGTTCAAATCGCCCTTCATCTGAGTCACAGGCATCCAGTCGTCTAGCAAAGCTTGACGATCGCTGTTGAATGTTGCTCCACGCTGTTTCATCAAATCGTTAGCACGAGTCGCAATACTCTTCTCAGGGTGATTCATTACGGCTTGGCGTTGATCCAGTTGAAGATCGCTGAACTGGATCTGACCAGCTTCGATCGCATCCAGCAATTGCTGAGTCAGCTCCGATCGCGATAGCGTCAGCGTTAGGATGTCAGCGGCCATTTGAGGACCGAGTGAACCGCGTAGTTCCAACAATGCCTTCGATAGTCCATCGACTCGAGCCGCTCGCAAGGAGTCGATTGCCTTCGAGCCCACCTCGGGTGACAGTTGAGGCGTGAACAGCGACTGAGCTGCTTTGATGATCTTGTCGCTTGCTGGAGCCAAGCGAATTGCTTGGTCCCACGCTGAAAGTCGTCCATCGACTTCTGTATTTTGGTCCAAGGCGACTTCGAAAAGTCGGGTTTGAATGTTCGAGACAATCGACTCAAGTCCATCGATCGACCACTTGTCCGCTACCGACAGTAGCGATGCTCGATTTGCAATGCTGATTGAATCGGCCAAGAATCTCTCGCGAACGACCTTCTGAGCTTCAGCAGAAAGTGTGACAGTGTGGTTTTTGGGCCAACCTTTGGCTAAGCCGTCCCACAAAGCGGCTGCTGTAGGCGACGCTGGATCAATCTTCAGCAACTTATGAATCTGGTCGGCGGTTGGATTGTTTCGAGCTAAGTGTTCAGCCAGAATTTGCACGCGCGATGTCGCGGTACGCTGAAGCGCTGGAGCCGCTGGTGAAACGACTGCAACCAATGTATCGATAGGCGCTGTAGAAGCCGCTGCTGTCCATGCATCCAATAGGATTTCATCGCTGCCGATCAATCTGTCATCGCTTAGCATGCTGGCCAATAGGACCCCCGGTACCTTAGAGTTCGCATCGGAGGCGACTCGAAGCAAAAATGCTAGACGAACACGTGGATCGGAATCCAGGTGCAGCTTTAGCTCTAACGATCGGAGAATCTGTGGCTGAGTACAATTCTCGATCGCTGCAACTCGCACTGGACTGGATGGATGCTGAAAGCCCAGTTCGCAAGCTCGAACCAGCGTCTTGCTTGCTTCCGGACTTCCAAGATCAGCAAGACCGGCCAGCGTCCAAATCGCATGCATCGCTCCGGGATTTAAGCCGATCTCGTCCATCGAGCTATTCTGCACCAGAGTCAGCAATGCATTCAGTGTTGACGCTTCGGTCACTTTGCGCTCGACCAGCAAGCGCTGAGCCGTTCTGCGCCAGAAGAAATTCTTATCGCTAAGGGCAGCGACCAAGCGCGCGTTATTGGCCTTGTCTAATGACAGGCCGCGTGAGGGCGCTTTACTTCCATCGGTAGGCTTGTAGAGCATGCGGTAGATTCTTGCGAAACGCTTGTCGCGGAGGTCGCTTTCGTAAGCAGCCCCTTTGCCAGTCTTAAATCCGTTCGGCGTGGGGTTGTGTTGAATAATGTAGCTGTACCAATCCAAGATCCAGACGTTTCCATCGGGACCAACTTCGCTCATGATCGGCGAACCCCAATCGTCGATACTCGCAACAACGTTAAACGAATTGTTACTCTTGTATCCGGCACCATTCTTCTCAAGCACAAAAGCGCCGACTAAGTGCCCGGTTGGTTCACAAACCATGCCAATGCGATTCCACCAAGACTCAGGATAATTTCGCGCGGTGTAGATCGCATGGCCAGCGGCTGCGGTGTAGCCTCCATGGTGGTCGACTTGTCGAATCTCAGTATCGAGTGTTTTGAAGCTGTTTGTCGGCGAGATTCTTTCAAGCGTTTTAGGTGACCAGCCAGAAACTTGATCGTAGTATCGATTCGGGATCGGCATGTGGACACTCGGGCATCCGTTTGCGGTTGAGCCAAAAACATAACCCTCTTCGCTGAACCCAAGGCCCCAGGTGTTATTACTGGTCGCTCGCATGAACTCTAAGGCTTCAACACGAATTGTGTGCTTGTCAAACTCCTTGGAGGGTTCAGTAGCGGCAGCTTTTGTTGAAGCGTCGATGGCAAAGGCTGGCGCAGTATCATCGGAGGGACCATCTACTGCTTTGAAGCGGAAGAAGCCTTGGCGGAAACGCATCTGCGGCTTGCCGTTGATGTTCGGTTCAGAGTTGTTGTAGCCTTGCATTGCCCAGATCCAATTGTCTGGACCGTACTGGAAATTGCTGACTCCTCCGTGAGTGTCCCCCATCGCCCAACCGGTAATGAGCACTTGCTTGAAGTCGGCAACGTCATCCCCGTTGGTGTCCTTGAGGTAAATCGTGGACTGGCCGTCTTGGACAATCACTCCTCCACGATAGGAGATCAAGGTAGACGGAATACTCAGGTGTTCAGCAAAGATGGTGAATTTATCGGCTTGGCCATCGTTGTTGGTGTCTTCACAGATTTTGATTCGGTCACGACCTTGCCCTTCAGGCTGAAGCTCGTTGGGATAGTCGATCGTTTCGCAAATCCATAACCGACCACGCTCGTCCCAATTCATCGCGATGGGTTTACCCTTCAAGCCTGCGAAAGTCACGGCAAGCTGGCTTTTCTCTGGCCAATATTCGTTCGACTCCTTCGCCCAAAGTTGAAGCTGGAAGTCCTTGGGCAACGAATAAGACTTGATCGATACCTCCGCTGGTACCGGATTTTGCATCAGAGTAAGCGGATCGCCTTGAGTCCCCCAGCGCTGACCGGCTGTGTAGTTCGGAATCTTCGCGCCGACATCGACAAAGCTGAACTCTTTTTCATCGACAGTTGGGGGCGTCATCTCCGGAACATCAAAGGGACGATTCGCCTGTGTCACGGCTTTGTCGTTGTTCGACGGGGCTGAAGTAAGTTGATTGGACGTTTGCCCGTTTACAATGCTGCTTAGAGTGAACGCCAACAACGCAAAAGTCGAAGAGATCAAGAAACGAAGATTGTCTGTGAACGATTGAGATTTCATAGTGCCAACTTAGATGTTGCGTGACTAACTGATATCGCGAGCCGATTCAGTTTGTGGAGGAGTAAGAAAGGCGGGGAGGACTTGAAGGCAGATCAGGTAAGTCCAATGTCCGAATGTATTGTAGCTCAACTCCAATGATGGGTAAGCCCCACTACCATAAGGCTAGGAGCAGTCGCGAAGTAGAAACTGACCGTCTTAGATTTTGCGCAGTTAATCGGAGGTTTTTTACGCGATCACTGGTAATTGGTTACGAAATCGCCATGAGAGTCATTTTGAACTAACGCCCAGCTCTCTTGTATCAAGAGCTTTTGCATCAAGACTATTTGCCTGCATCCGAATCCAGAAATTGCGCGTAGTTGTTCTTAATCGCTTTCAAGCCTTGGAAAAACGCGCCGAGTTCATTGCTGAAGGCGAACAACTGGCATCCAAGCGATCGACAAAACTGAGCGTGCTCGGGCGACCGCACGAGAATTCCCCAAGACTTGCCGGCTCCCAACGCTGCACGACTAACACGTTCGAGCGCTGACTTGCATTTGTCGTGCATGAACTGACCGGGAACGCCCAGTGCGACACTCAGGTCAGACGGGCCAACAAACAGGTGATCCATGCCCGAAACTTGAGCTATCTGTTCGACACACTCTAGAGCTTCGACCGTCTCGATCTGAACGCTCAGCCATCGCAGTCGATTTCCAGCTTCTACGATCTCAGCGAGCGACTTTGTTGCGTAGGAGCCTTCAAAGTTGGATGGATTCAGTCCTCGCTGACCGATAGGCGGGAACTTAGCCCAATCGACAATCTGCTGGACCTCTTCAAGGCTGCGAACTTGAGCAGCCATCACTCCGCCAACTCCCGCTTCCATGGGGCGCATTACCGCTGCATAGTTTGTCGGAGCGATGCGAACGTAGCTATCCAATCCGACACTACGACAAGCTAAAGCCAGTTGTTCGATCTCGCGTTGGGTTAACGCCGCATGCTCTTCGTCAATCCAAATCGCATGGTAACCGCCCGACATGGCAACCATTTCGATCAACTTAAACGAAGGGATCGCACCGATCGAAAAGATATTGACCTCTTTGCCGTCAGCGAGTCGTTGCTTGATGGAGTGCATGTAGGAAGCGGGGTTAGTGTTTAGCGGAATCAAGAATTCAGCGATCGGTCATCGTAAGCAATTATGCTACCAATGACCTCGCTTGAGTTAGCGAAAACAGAATTTCTACTGATCGAATAGACCCGACGAATCACGTTTGATCGGAACTTCTCGCTGGATTGTAAAGCCGAAGTTTATGACGGGCTCAGGCGGAACGGGTTCGTCGGTTGCTTTCAAGCGGTAGAATTTTTCTCCAATCATGATCGCGACTTCATGACTCTGAGGTCGCAATTCGATACTGAGCATTGTCGGACGATCCAACTTCGGACCTTCAATAGCATACGCGATCTTTCCAGTTCGCAAATCCAATAATAACACGGTCGCTGTCGCTGAACCTGGATTCAAGCGACTAGCAACTAAGTAAGGAGAATTGCGAGGCTGAATCTGTGGCACGGCCATGTTGAACATGCGTCCCGGCTCGCTCCACTCCATCTTCTTTGTCTTTGCATTGATGCAATAGACATACCCACTTGCAGCAAGATCTGATGCGTTAAGAAGCTGACGCCCTGGCACGCTGGACGCGCTGTTGAGAACCACCAATCGTTCACCAAACTGTAGCAGACTCACCTTGTCCAACTCAGCATCCACGGGTACATCGAACTTGGAGATCTGGCCGGATTCCAAATCGACCAACTGTAATTGACCAGTAGGAACAACTATGGCTAGTTGGCTTCGCTGAGACTGTGTTACACGAGCTGTACTAGGAAGCACTGTATCGAAGAGTATCTTCTCTTCCAAGGGGTTCCAAATTCGCAGTCGAACTTGGGATTCTCCGTTGTCCACATAGTCGACCATCCAATTTTCGTACGAGTACCAACGTTCCCACTTGGGTTTGCTTCGATCTCGCAAGCGGCTTCCCATCTCCTCGACGAGATAAGTGTTTTGCCCAAGCACTTTACCGTCTCGAGCATCAATCAGCTCAGTCTTTGAATTAGCTGGATTTACTACGACCAGAGTGTTACTATCGCTTGCGCCAGCGAACTCAATATCGCTTCCATAACCATCCCTCGACCACAGCTTGCGACCGGAATATGGGTCCAAGCTGATGATGCTTCCACCGTTTTGTACAATCTTGGCTCCTAGCATTAGCGGACCGACTTCGACATACGGCCGGTCGTCCGTCTTAATGCGGGCGACTCTAGGTATCCCCAGCAAGCCAGTCGTAGCGTCCATATTGCGAGGCTGCTGGAACTGATCGCGCGGTGAAGCGTTATCCAGGGAGTATCGCCAAAGAATCGCTTGATTGGTATCGCGTCGATGGTAAAAGTCGATCGCAACGATCTCCGAAGTTGTTTCTAGCAAAATCAAGCCTCCTCGCACCTCGGCTCGCATGTACGATCCACCAATATCGTTGGTAGCGTGTCTGTAGCCTAAGTGTGAAATAGTCTTGCCATTGACGTCCGTGAAGACCAAGCGATCAGAGTTAGCGATATTAAACGGTGGCCTTCCAAAGCGATTGCCGATAATTTCGATCGGTTTTCCCAGCGTGTAGATGCCATCATCGGAATCGTCCACCTGACGCACCAACAACCCCTCTGGCCATGGCCCATCTTTGACGTCTCCGAGATACGGAATTCCCATGTCAGATTCGGGAATCTCGGCCATCAATTCGGTAGCTTTCTTGCGTATCTCAGGGCTGGAGCTTCCCATAAGGGTCGTAAGGATTTGTTCAGCGTTCGTTTGTTCATTTCTGCGCTGATCAACTCCGTTGTGATCAGAAATCTCTAGTAGGGCAGTCGCTAGATCTAGGTTCTCTTGTTCGGCTGCGGGCAACTGTAGCATGTGCCGAAGAACTTGGCGTCGTACAGTAACTACAGTCGACCTCAACTTAGCAAAAGCGTCCACCACCCAGCCGCGAACTTCCTCTTTTTGCTGAGGATCGCACTTTTCGTACAAACGACCAATTTCGACGGCGAACCACGCATCTAAATCCACTTCTCGAAGCGGTTCGATCTGCATCGGCTTACTACGAGTCAGTGAACCTTGAATCAGAGCCATTCGTCGCTCTGACATGATGTCCCACAAACGCTTGATCGCTCCCTCATGTTCGCCTTTGTCGATAAGACCTTTAGCGAGAAGCTGTAGATACCTAATTCGGTTTGGATTTTCGGACTGTACGACCGAATCCAATTGAGCGGCGTATTTCGAAAAGTACTCAAAGTCTTCTTGCAAGCCAACCAACATGGCGTCGACAAGATAGTCGCGAGTCTCGGAGTCCTGTGGATTAACTTCGTACGACTCAAGCAATAGATTAAAGGCCTCGACTGTCTTCTTGTCAGCCAGCAACAGTTGAGCCTTATAGTTTAGGCCCCATGTGTCTTTAGGATTCTTGGCGAGTCGAATACCCACGGAAGACTCCAAGTGCTTACGAGTGTAGAAGGCGGTAACATCGGTGGGACCAACGGAGAACAGGATGTTGTTGTAAGCGAAGAGGTTTCCGAGGTTTGTAGAAACCTTACATGAGCTCGATATCTTTCCGGTTTCCAAATCGATCTCGATAATTCGCCCATTGGTCAATGGAAGCAGCATGCTTCCTTCTCGCCAAATGCCACGTCCCACTAAAGTCTGACCCTCGGGGAACTGCGTGTCCCAGCGGATGCGCACGTTATTAACTGTCGCGCGGGGATCATTCTGACGTGGCCGTATGGCGGGGCGAGCTTCAGTGCCCTGCCCCTTCTTCATTTCGTTGGCGTGTCGCTGATCCAAGGCGAACTGCAGGTCCAATGCTTGGACAGACCGTCCGTTGACAAGAACAATCGACTTGCCATAAACACCGGCGACATAACTTGCACCAGCACGAGGACGTCGTATCAACTCTTCGCCAGTCAAAAGATCAAAGCAGAACAGCAACTCCGACTCAGGGGGAGTCAGTACGACAATTCCATTTTCGATTACCAGCGACTCATCGAACCATCGGCTATTCAGTGGATCGTAGTCGGCACTACCGAAGGCTCCTCCGCCGAACTGCAAGTTACGAAAGTTATTGACTGAACCGTATGTCACGCCCCATTTTAGACTTCGCGACATCAGATCCAATGCAACAACTCCGCCATTGCCGGTAGGGCACACGATAATGCCGTCGGCAATACTGGGAGTTAACCCCTGAGACTGACGACCTTGATCGAATTCGATTGGAAGCTGAGTCGCAGCGAGTTGCTGCCGCCAAAGCAGTTTTCCAGAAGCAGGATCAAGTACGACAAGCTCTGTTTGTCCGTTGATCTCTACCAAGCTATACAGTTGCCCACCATAAGGCAGTGGCGGACCGAGAAAGAAAGCTCCAGCCAAAGTTGGATCAACACTATCAACGCCGCCGAGCCTCCAAATTATCGCGCCTTCACCAGCAATACTCAGTGCTTCTAGTAGAGTTGTCGACGCATATCGAGCCCCCATACCAAGTGCTCGAACCTCCTCCATGTCGCTTTGTTTCTGAACGACATAGTAGCAGCGTTGCGAATCGCTAGTGATTCTGCCAAAAGAGTTCGATCCCCAAATCCGATTCTTGAGCTCGGTCGAAAGCTGATTGTCACCCGAATTAAAACTGGGTTCCTTGAGAGGAGCAGCCGATGCGGGGGCAGCCCGATCCCATTTGAACCGACCTGTGGCAATGTCGATGCCAACAATGTTCGAATCGTTGCTTCTGCTGATGACGGTGTCTCCGACCATACGCAATTCAATTCTCGGCAGAAGCAATCTTCCATTCTTGCGTTCCATCTCCTCAGCTTCCAGAAGCGCCACGCCTTCAGGTCGGCTGCTGTGAATCCAATACGTCCAATGAACATTCGGAAGTGGCATACCGATATCGCTAGTCGCATTTCTGGCGGCATTTCCACCCGTGACTAACCACGACTTGACTGAACGATCCAGATTACGTTCGATCGAATCAGCTTCGAGAGCCTTTACAATTCCATCGATATTCTCGACTGGAATTTGCTGGCCTCGAATCGTTAAACTGGAACCGGCAAAATCTTTCGCTGCTCGCTCCAACGTCGCTACAGCTCGAGATCGATTGCCCGTTTTTAACCAACAGATCGCGGCTGACTGAGCCAGATCGACACCAAATCGCTTTCTGGCCATCGGGTAGCTCAGGAGCGAGCGAAGAATCGACGCCGAAGTTAAAGGCGATCCAGTCGTCATCTTGTACTGCGCAACTAAAAGCATCGCATCGTAACCGGCTTCGGTGTGGACGAATCGTCGCGCTACGGTAGTGATTTGTTCGATATCCTGCTTGGCAATCGCTTGATCGAGCAACTGTCGAGCCTTGACACCGAACTGAATCTCCAAAGAACGTCGCCCGTCTTCGGGTAATTGATTCAGTTCCTCAATAGCTCGATTCTTGATGCTCTGGATCGATTCTCCCGTTCCAGGCCTTAGGAAAAAGTCTTGCCCGCGAAGATCGGCTTGGATGTCTTCATTGTCATCCTGAAGAATGGCACCCAGTGCATCGACCCCATCCGAGAAACGGCCTTCGGCGATGGCAGTTCGGCCTTCGACCAGCAATCGTTGTAACGCTCGCGGTGCCAGAAGAAAGATATCTTGAGGCATTTGTTGACCAGGTTGGAATTGTTGCGCAGGAAGTTGGGCACTACTCACAGCAACAAGTACTGCAACGCTCAAGACGCATAACCGAACATGCGTATTCATAAGCACATCCTAATTTTCGAGAGATCCAATTCTAAGACTACGGCTTTTCCTGCAGCCGGATAGTCAACTCCTGCTTTTGACCGGACCGATAAAGCACGATCGGCAAAGCTTCATCGATGGGTGACTGCAAAACCAATTCAGCAAACTCAACATCTGATGTCACGGCCATTCCTGAAAACGAAACGATGATATCGCCCGTTTTAACGCCCGCCAAATCTCCCGAACGTCCAGGAACGACAGATTCCACTAGGACACCTGACAGATTCGGAAGCTCTGTTCCCTTAGCAACTTCGTAAGGCAGGGTCTTAACCCGAATTCCTGCAAGCGCTCGACGAACTTTGCCGTAAGTCTGCAACTCCTTCTTGATCCAAACCGCGCGTGAAATGGGAATTGCGAATCCAATACCTTCAAAGCCGCCGGAGTTGGATGAGATGGCCGTGTTGATACCGATCACTTTGCCATCGATGTCCAGAAGTGGTCCACCGGAATTGCCGGGATTGATCGCCGCGTCGGTTTGCAGAAATTGTCCCGAGACATCTTTCGAAAGTCTTCTTCGACGATTGGTGCCTGAGATGATTCCCGCGCTGACCGAAGATTCCAAAGTGAATGGACTTCCGATGGCAATGACCCAGTCCCCCACAGCTAACTGCGACGAGTCGCCGATCTCAGCCGCCTTGAGCTCACTCTTGGATTCGATCTTTACCAATGCTACGTCGCTGCTTGGGTCCGCTAGAGTTTTGTCAGAGAAGTACCTACGACCATCGTGCAATCGGACTTCGATTTTGTTCGCGTCTTCGATAACGTGGTGGTTGGTTAAGATCCAGCCATCATCGCTTATGATGACTCCCGAACCGATTGAGTCGTAGACCTGAGCGTCAGGACCACCGATGATGTCCAGGATCGACGAATTCTGGCCGCTTTCCTGCTTGTGTCGACATAGAATTGTTACAACGCTCGGCAGGGTTCGCTCGGCAGATTGCCGAAAGGCCTTCGATAGAGCCCGAGCATGGTTGGTATCGTCGTCTGCCGAAACCGGACTCCCGCAAAGCAGAAGACTCAAAATCAGTGCACCCACACAAAGCACATTAGTTTGTATCCGCCGTGGCGTGACGCACCATTGGCGATTCGACTCGTTTGCAGTCTTCATAGGCTGAATCATTCAATCAATGGGACAAAGACACTTGTTAGTCGGAGAATTTTGCACGGTAGCCGCGTATCCTGAACACGTCAATCCATTGTAGCTAGTAACTCAGTCTCGCGTGAACCTGAGCAGCCCGAGCCAAGGCCTTTTCAAGTCAGATTTCGCGACTTTGGTCGCAAAGTGAGTAATGCGGGCTTTTGTCGCTCCTGTCTCCGACAGGATTTTCTTCTTTCCGGATCAACCACATCCATTCGTTTAAGCTGAGGCTTTCGTTCACGCTGAAACTTAGTCAACCAAGTAATCCGAAGTCAGTTCTTGATGATTGCCCCCGAATCGAATCCGGTCGAAGAACGGAAATCTAGACAAAGCCAAAGAATCCCGTTGGAAACGGGAGCGACTCTTCATTGTCGCTCCTGTCTCCGACAGGATTTTCTTCTTTCTGGATCAACCACATTCATTCGTTTAAGCTGAGACCTTTGTTCACGCTGAGACCTAGTCAACCAAGTAAGCCGAAGTCAGTTCTTGATGACTGCACCTGAATCGAATCCGGTCGAAGAATGGAAATCTAGCCAAAGCGAAAAAATCCCGTTGGAAACGGGAGCGACTCATAATGGCTTGGCAAGCATGCGATCAAGCGCAAATAAGATAGTTTCGATGATCAACGCCGGAGTGAAGAACAACGCAAGCGAAACCAATGCCTCTGCAATCGACAAGCTAGCAGCAAAGTGCTTAAGTCCCGAAATTGCTAGAAAGGCCGTTGTGTAGTGTACGCTGATCTTGAAGTTCTCAATCATAGGAGATCGCGGTTTGCTCGATCGTCGTGGCAGAGAAACCAAGATCGCAACTGCCAAAGCCAAGACAATTGTCGCAAGGTTGCTTGTCGAACCAATTTGGATGGTCAAGTAGACGTGGAAGGCGACGACGAACGACAGAAAGTAGTACTTGATAACGAAGTTACGTTTCGGTACTGCGACTACCTCCATCATTCTTACTTTCCTTCAGTCATATCTGTAGTAGCGGCGAGTCCAACCGCCGAATGTTTGGTTCTACTTGATTTCAACGTCAGTGCGAGCGAGACGAAAAGCCCGGCGATTGCTAGGTAAGGACAAACGCTTGAGAGCTTTTCGTCAAATGGTCCTGCTTCAAATGCCTTGAGGATGCCGGCCAAAAGGGCAAGGCAACCTGTGAAGCAAAAGAAGACACGACCAATCTTGATAATCATGTTTGTACTCGCACGATCAAGGCGACTCGACTGTCAATGCCATGACCACAGGTGAAGTATCGCCTTGGCCTTTCACCAAGTCAATCTTGGTGATCGGCTCGGTTCGCTCCGGATGGATCGCTAAGTATCGCAATTGCTTGCCGCGGAGGTCGAAGGCGAATTCGGACTTGGGCACATCGACTCGACGAATATAGTCCGCGATGTGAACACCGTTTAACAAAGGATGATCTTCGGTCTTACCATCGGCATAAGTAAATCGCACGATCATACTTGTCTCTTCGGCGCGACCGTAGGGACTTCCCCAACCAGCGACTCCACCCAGCAAGTGCAGGGTCTTCACAGGCCCGTTACATGGCAGGGAAACGCTGCGAGGCATCTTGCTGGCCATCGGGCCTCGTGGTCCGTACAACTGGATGGCGTTAAGCACGTTGCCGTCACGAGGAGCAACTACTGTGAAGGGAACGCCCTTGAAGACTTTGGGTTTCCAGTCTTCGAACATCATCGACTCGGGGCCTTCCAATTCCACGAACATGCCTCGATCCGTTGCCGAACTAGCGACTTTGGCGATGTCGAGCGGCACGTACTTGCCACGGGCTGTTAGGAACTCAAGAAGATCGGTCAACTGTTGAGCGTTGAGCGATTTTTCGAAACCTTCGGGCATGATCGACTTGGTGGATGCCGTCAACTGCTCGATATCTTCGCGCAAGATAGCTTGCTTCTTTCCTTCCGCATCGAAAAGCTCGATAGCCGTTTTGGACTCGGACGCCAACATGCCGGTGAGCACCAAACCATCGGCAGTGAGAACTGTGTAAGCTCGGAAGTTGTTCTCCACGCTGCGACTTGGGTCGAGGATATGAATCAGCAACTCTTCCTTAGGATGCACCGCCATGCCAGTTAAGTCAGGTCCGATAGCAGTGCCTTCGCCGGTGTGAATGTGGCATTTCGAGCACTGTTGCTTGTAGATCTCTTTGCCCTTGGCAGCATCGCCCTTGTTATGAGCGACCGCAGCGAACTCTTCGAGCACCTTTTGACGATCAGCGCTTGGAAGCGAACCACCGCTGGCGAGCAACTTTTGAGCTCGATCCTTGACGCTCTTGTCGGGGTGAGCCGCCAAGGATTGCTTCTGATCCAAAGCCAAATCGTTGAGAGACGCTTTTCCGCCTTCAACGGCATCGAGAAATGCGTTGGTAAGAGCTGGTCTGGCCAATAGCAATGTCAAAGCTTCTCGCTTGGCAGCCGGAGACATCGAAGGCAAGCGATCGACGACCTTCTTGCCGAGTGCAGGAGCGCGGCTGGATCGTAGCGCAGCCAAGATGCCTCGCGAAGCTTCAGGAGACATGCGTGGATTGACTGCCGCCAAAATCGAATCAACGAGCGTGTCGCTGTCAGGTTGGAAATCGACGGCACGTTTGGCTGAATCGATTCGTTGACGATCGTCGCTGGCTTCATCCTTAATCGTTTCGAGTAGCTTCATTGCGATCTGCTCGCTGTACTTGGCCAGCTTTTCGCTTCCCCAACGATTGGCCAGTTTGACAATCGAGCTGCTGGAGGCAGGACTTGCAAGTCCCATCAACTTTTCCAAGCTGGCTTCGATTGCGGGTGTGAGGGGGAATTTCTTTTCAGAGTTCCAGTTGGCCTCTAACCCAGCCACGACTGCGTCAATCGACTTTGCCGGTGACTTTTCAAGTGCGGCGAGCAGTGTACCTAGCTTGCTGTGATCTTCGCTGCGAGCGTAGTGGCCCGCAACAATACTGGCGACCGCCAAAGCCTGTTCATTGGCCGATGCATCAGAAACAAGTGCGACCAAAAAGTCTCCAGCCACATGTGCGGCCGCTGCTGTAGCCGCATCGTGGATGTACTTGTCGCCTGAGTTAATCGGATCGACAAGCGCCTCGGCAACGGCTGATCCAGTTCCCGAAGTCGCAGGTAGGTCGGCAAGCGCTAGCAGAGCCGCTAGACGCACGTTCGGATTGGGATCGAGGTGCAATTTAGCTTCGACGATTGCCGTTGATGACTCGACTGTCGGCGGTAGAACTTGAACAGCATTGCGACGAACGCCTGGCGATGCATGCTTCAGAGCCTTAATCGCTGCGGCGGTAGCAGCGGAATTCTTGCCATCCAATTGTCCCAGACCGTGCAGCGTGCAAAGTGCGTGAATTGCACCGACGTTCAGACCAATCGAATCCACATTGGAATCGTTGACCAAGTCGATAAGCTTGTTTGCGATGTCGGCCTTGCCTCGTTCGACCAGCAAGCGCTGAGCGTGCATACGCGTGTTCATGACGGAATGCTTAAGTGCTGCGACGAGTTCTTCAGGAGTAGCCTTAGCCAAGTTGGGGCTGGTGATGGGCTTGGCTTCATCATAAATCACGCGATAGATGCGGCCGTGCTTTTTGTCGCGAAGCTTCGTTTCGTAAGCCGCTCCCTTGCCAGTCTTGAAACCTTGTGGAGTCGGATTGTGTTGCACGATGAAGTTGTACCAGTCGATGACCCAGACGTTTCCATCTGGACCAACCTCGGCCATAATTGGCGAAGTCCATTCGTCATCGCTGGCGAATAGATTGAATGGATTCGTCGACGCAAATCCACTGCCCTTGGGCTTCAGAACAAATGAAGCCACAAGGTGCCCAGTCGGTTCAGTAACAAAGGCAATATGATTCCAGTATGCCTCTGGATATTGACGAGCCGTGTACAAAGCGTGACCAGCGGCGGCGGTGTATCCACCGTGTTGATCCACTTGACGAACTTTATCTGTAATCGGAAGAAAACGATTGGAGTCGGCGATCGAGCTGAGAGTCAACGACGGTGTCCAGCTTCTCACGCGTTCGTAATAGCGATTCGGAATCGGCATAAAGACGCTGGGATTACCGTTGGCTGTCGATCCGAAGACGAGTCCCTCTTCGCTCAGACCAATTCCCCAAGTGTTATTGTTCGTCGAGCGAATGAACTCGACTTCGCTTCCATCGGGACGCATGCGGAAGAAGCCTTGGCGGAACGACTGTTGTTGTTTTCCGAGAGCGACTGGGCTGGATGCATTGTAGCCTTGCATACCCCAAATCCAGTTATCGAAGCCCCAAACAAAGTTGCTCACACCGCCGTGCGTATCGCCCAGCGCCCAGCCGGTGATAAGCACCTTACGCTCGTCAGCGACATCGTCTCCGTTGGTGTCCTTGAGGTAGATAGTCTCGGTGCCGTCTTGAACTAATGCTCCGCCTTTGTAGAACGCAATCGAAGTCGGGATGCTCAGCTTTTCAGCAAAGACAGTGAACTTGTCAGCCTTGCCATCGCCGTTGGTGTCTTCACAAATACGAATTCGATCGCGGCCTTGGCCCCTGGGCTGTAGTTCGTTGGGATAGTCGTACGTTTCAGCAACCCACAAACGGCCTCGTTCGTCCCACGCCATACAAATCGGCTTGCCCTCGAGATCAGGTTCCGATGCGAACAGTTCAACATGGAAGCCCTTGGGCGTAACGACATGCTTGAGCGATTCGGCTGGCTCAAGCGGCTCCTGCATCGTTGTCATCGGGTCGCCCTGAGTGCCCCAGCGCTCCGACGGAAGATAGTTTGGAATCTCGCGTCCGACATCGACGTAGCTAAAGGGCTTAACGTCTTTGCGTTTCTCAGTCATCTCAGGAACATCGAATGGTCGGTCCATCACAAACTTGCCAGCGGCAGAAGGATCGCGACCGGTCACATAGCGGATACCGCGTTCAACAAGATTTTGAAAGCCAGGATTTGTCCAAGTGCGCGAGTCATGTCCCCAAGCTGTGTAGAAGACTTTGCCTTTGCCGTAAGTACTAACCCAAGTCCAGGGCTCGCTGCCTTCTTTGTCAGTGCGAACCTCTAGGACTGTCCGACCTTCTTCGTTGTGCAAGTGGTGTACATACGTCTCATCCCAGCTTTCGAAGCCTGTGAAACCAGCCATCAATTCGTGATCTGGCTTCACGATCGAAGTTCGGAAGACGCCGGTCCCGTGTCTCTTGAACTGGGCACCGATCAGCTTAACGACTTCTGGATTATTGCGGAAACAATAGGAAGCGCAGTGCAACGGTACAAAGCCTCCTCCGTTGGACACGTAGGATAAGAGTGCCTTGGCGTGCTTTTCAGAAATGTTATCGATGTTAGCGTAGACCAGCAGTGCATCGGCGTTCTTCAGCCGTGCTTCGTCCAGTACGTTCATGTCGTCGGTATAGGTCAGCTCGATACCGCGGCGCTTTAGAACAGGAGCCAGTTCGCGGTAGCGGAGTTGCGGTTGATGATGGCCGTTATCACCCAAGAATATTACTTCGATCGGTTCATCGGCAGAGGCTGGGTTTGAGGCGATGGCAAAAGTAAGAAGGCAACATGCCAGACTAAACAAAGGAAGGATTCGATTAGACATCGCTGTTCGTTGAAAAGGGTAGTCGGGAAAGTAAAGTTCGGGGCAGAGCAAACGCGCAATTGATGCCGCTGCACGTTGAGCATTTTAGACTAACTTAGAAGCCTATGTAGCCTTAATTTGCCCTTAAAACCCACGTTGGCGTGAGAAGCTGCCGTCAAATAAAGTCGGCTGCGCTAGAAAACGAAAGAATCCCGTTGGAAACGGGAGCGACTTTCAATTGTCGCTCCCGTCTCCGACGGGATTTCCTTCATTAAGAGCGAAAGTCCCGTTTAGCGCCTGCAGTTGCACGGAGTACCAGCGGGGTTCAAGGCCAGACGGCGACTTTCGAAAAGTCCTTGTCAGATGCCACCGGTGGAACTCTTCGATGGGAAAACTCCAGAGCACCACGCAATGGTCTTGCACAAAGCGGACAAAATTCGACACTTCTGGTGAACTCAACGCAAACCCGCCAGTCTTCCTGGTGCAGGGCGAATTGTGGCCAGAACCCTGGCGCGATCAGCTACCCAGCGGTTTGATTTTTTTTCGGCCCATTAAGTTTGACTCGATAAATCCAAAAGGACTTGTCTCTAGCAATGTCAGCCAAGCTCTCGGTAAACGTAAACGCGATCGCTATGCTACGAAATCGCAGAAATCTCCCCTGGCCGAATCTGGAGAGACTGGGAGCGATTGCTCTAGCGGCCGGAGCTCATGGATTAACCGTACATCCAAGACCAGATCAACGTCACATACGATTTTCAGACTTGCCAATCCTGCGTGAGCTAACGAAAAGCTGGAGTCCTTACGCCGAGTTCAACGTCGAGGGCTACCCGTCGGAAGATTTTCTAGAGCTTGTTTTGAAGACTGAACCCGATCAAGTGACTTTAGTTCCCGATGACCCAAGTCAAAGTACATCCGATCATGGATGGGATTTTGTTCAGCATGAAAAGTTGTTGACGGAAGTTGTGGCTCGTTTGCACAGTCGAATCAAGCGAGTTTCATTGTTTGCTGATCCCGATTCCAACGAAGCTCAAGTTGCTGCGGCCCGCAGGACCGGCGCTGATCGTATCGAACTTTACACAGGTCCCTACGGTGCGACCTATGCCGACCCTGCGAAGGCCCAAGAGCAACTTTCTAAACTAGAAGCAACTGGAAAGTTTGCTCGAGC